>JBEAYK010000157.1:0-4168 GCA_041159305.1 Pseudomonadota bacterium | reverse complement strand
TTTAACAGACTTCTGCAAGATTGGACTAATCCCATCTTACAGACGCCCGCACAAATTTCCTGCGCACATTTACAAAGATCATTTTGCTCACCCCGAAGGATTCGCGCTTCGGACATTTCGTCTCGAAGTGGTCGCACAGTATGGCAGACCTTTTTTGCCGCGTCAACATTTGGAAGTTTATTTCCATCTGATTTGAGGCGTTCACTGCGAAGCATTTGCCTCGAAGTGAGTTGAACATTATGACAAGAATCTGAAATACCGTCAACCGCTTTCCAGGAAAGTTAACCTGCAGTTCAGTTACCGACCCGTCGGCGATCTTGAAGGATCCATCAATACGAGCCATGCGCGACTCAAGTGCTTGACGGCAGGGGCAGAAACAGGGAATTCTGTCCTACATACCCTTCGGAAAACCCGCTATGCGCAATGCTCTCCTGCTCGGCCTCATGCTCAACCTTGTGCTCTCGGCCACCGGCTGTGCAGAGCTTGCCGACGCGCCTTCCGTCGAGCTGAAAGGCAAACGCTACACGGTCGAACTGGCCGACACGCCGGAGCTGCGGGAGCGCGGCCTGATGTTTCGTAGGGACATGCCCGCCGACGCCGGCATGCTGTTCATCCATGACAATGAAGAACCCTTGGCGTACTGGATGAAAAACACCTACATTCCGCTCGACATCCTTTACTTCGACAGCAAGCTAAAGCTGGTTTCCGCCCAACTGGGGGTGCCGCCCTGCGGGGACCAACTGCAATGCCCGGCCTTCCCAAGCGCCGGCCCGGCACGCTATGTGCTGGAGCTGAATGCCGGACAGGCCAGCAAGCTGGACCTGAAGCCGGGGGACCCCCTGCTTTTGAATGGCGTAAAACCCGCTCAATAATCCAAAAAAGGAGCCTCAGATGGCCGCAAATGACGGACTGCCGGACTGGAATCAGCTTGCAAACCTGAAGGATAGCCAACTGCCCTTGCTGGAAACCGCCCTGCTGATCGCCCGCGATGAATATCCGAAGCTCGAGACCGACGCCTATCTGGCCATGGTTGACGGGTATGGCCGCCGCCTGAGCGGCTCGCTGAGCGACGGCTTGGATATTCCCTCGAAGCTGACCGCCATCAACCACTTCCTCTACAAGGAACTGGGCTTTAGCGGCAACGCGATGGACTACGAAGATCCGCGCAACAGTTACTTGAATCAGGTTTTTGACCGCCGGCTGGGGATTCCGATTTCGCTGGCCGTCGTGCATATTGCCGTCATGCACCGGATTGGCCTGCCGCTCGAGGGAATTTCATTCCCCGGACATTTTTTGGTGAGGCTTCCGGTTGACGATGGCATTCTGGTGCTGGACCCGTTCAATCAGGGTCGCCCGGTCAGCATCGAAGAGTTGCGGGAGCGCGTCACCCCGCATCTGGACGGACAGCCACCCAGTGATTCACAGCTGTTTCAGATTCTGGCGCCCGCCAGCGCCCGTACGATTTTGATGCGGATGCTGCGCAATCTCCAGACGATTTACCAGCATCAAGGAGATCACGAGCGGGTCGCACGCAGCGCCGACCGGATTCTCAAGCTTTCACCCGATCTTCCGGATGCCCTGCGCGACAGGGGTCTGGCCTATGCGGAAATCGGCTACCGCAAAGGCGCCGATGCGGACTTCACGCGCTACCTGCAATTACGCCCTGAAGCCGACGATGCCGATGCCGTCCGCAATCTTCTGATTGAGGGCTCGGCTTTACAGAAGCGTCTGAATTAAGCCATCACCATTTCGAAATCGGCCTTGCCGACACCGCAGTCCGGGCAGCACCAGTCTTCCGGCACGTCTTCCCATCGGGTGCCGGGCGCGATGCCTTCATCCGGCCAGCCTTCGGCCTCATGGTATTCAAATCCGCACACGATGCAGATCCAGCTGCGAAATTCCGCGTTGTCCGACATAAAAGCACCTAGAATGGAGTTCTGCCGCCATTATATTTCAGCCTGATGCCTTCCCGCTTGAAAAACCGCCGCGGCGTGTACCTGATCACGCCGGATCTGGACGACACCCGCCGTCTGCTTGCCCTGTGCGAGGAACTGCTGATGCAGCCCGTGGCCCTGTTCCAGTACCGGAATAAAGGCGCTCCCGCCGTCCTGAAACGCCAACAGGCCGGTGCCCTGCTGGAATGCTGCCGGAAAGTCGGGGTGCCTCTGTTGATCAATGATGACTGGCGGCTGGCGGCTGCAATCGGTGCCGATGGCGTGCATCTGGGTAAGCATGATGACGACCCGATAGCGGTGCGCGACGCCTTGGGAAACCAGGTGCTGATCGGCGTATCGTGCTACGACGACATGGCACGGGCACGCGCCGCAGCTGTGCTGGATGTCGATTATCTGGCCTTCGGCGCGGTGTTTCCCTCGCCGACCAAGCCCTTGGCGCCGCGGGCGCCGCTGCATCTGTTCGCCGATGCCCGGAGCCTGGCCAAGCCGACAGTCGCCATCGGCGGTATTACACCGGATAATAGTACGCAACTGCGCGATGCCGGTGCGGATTTCATTGCGGTGATTTCCGGTGTCTTCGATGCCCCGGATCCGTCCGCGGCGCTCGCCGCCTACCATCACTCCTTCAGCCAGGTTGACCCATGAACCACGATCAAAGCCACACCCTGTTCCAGCAAGCCCTGCCCCTGATGCCCGGTGGCGTCAATTCGCCGGTGCGCGCCTTCAAATCGGTCGGCGGCGAACCGTTCTTCGCCAAACGCGCCGAGGGTGCTTACCTCATTGACGTCGACGGCAACCGCTACATCGACTACATCGGTTCGTGGGGCCCGATGATTGCCGGTCACGCGCACCCGGCCGTGATTGCCGCCGTGGACAGCGTCATGCGTGACGGCCTGAGTTTCGGCGTGCCGAATGAGCTGGAAGTGATCATGGCACAGACCATCACCCGGCTGGTGCCGAGCTGCGAAATGGTGCGTATGGTCAACTCCGGAACCGAAGCCACGCTGTCCGCCATCCGATTGGTGCGCGGCGCCACCGGCCGCAACCGCATTGTGAAATTCGAGGGCTGCTATCACGGTCATGGCGACTCCTTCCTGGTCAAGGCCGGCTCGGGCATGCTCACGCTCGGCGTGCCGAACTCGCCTGGCGTGCCGAAAACCCTGGCCGACCTGACCCTGACTTTGACCTATAACGATTTCGAGGGCGCGACGCGCCTGTTCGCCGAACTCGGCGAAGACATCGCCGGCGTCATCGTCGAGCCGATCGTGGGTAACGCCAACTGCATCCTGCCGGCCGAAGGCTATCTGCAGCACCTGCGCGATCTGTGCACGCAGTACGGCAGCTTGCTGATTTTCGATGAAGTGATGACCGGATTCCGGGTCGCGCTCGGTGGCGCCCAGGCGCTGTATGGCATTACCCCGGACCTCACCACCTTCGGCAAGATCATCGGTGGCGGCATGCCGGTCGGCGCTTACGGCGGACGCCGTGATCTGCTGAGCCAGATCGCACCGAGCGGTCCAATCTACCAAGCCGGCACGCTCAGCGGCAATCCAGTAGCGATGGCGGCCGGTCTGGCCACATTGAAACTGATTCAGGAACCCGGATTCTACGAGGGACTTGCCCAAAACACCCGACGACTGCGCGACGGACTCGGACGGACTCGAGGCCGCCGCCGCCGAGGTCGGCATTGCGTTCACCACCACCGGTGTCTGCGCCATGTTCGGTCTGTATTTCTGCGAAGGACCGATCAACAGCTATGCCGATGCCATGCGTTCCGACAGCAACCGTTTCAACCGTTTCTTCCATGGCATGCTGGAACGGGGCGTATATTTCGCACCATCGGCATTCGAAGCGGGCTTCCTCTCGGCCAAGCACGGCGATGCCGAAATAGAACAGACCCTGTCCGCAGCACGTTCCGTTTTCGCCGAAATCGCCGCTGCCTGATGCCGCCAAAACTGCTGCTGCTCGATCTCGATGACGTGTTGGCGGACTACAGCCGGGAGCGGCGATGCCGCGCCTTGGCCGAAACCGCGGGCGTCGATACGGCCATGATTGAACGCGCCGTATTCGCCAGTGGTCTGGAAAAGCGTTCAGACCGCGGCGAGTTCGGGCTCGATGACTACATGGACCGTCTGCGCAGCGAATGGGGCCTGGATATTCCCAGCGCGGATTTCATCGCCGCTCGGCGCGCAGGAACTCGCGTGCGCCAACCC
>JBEAYK010000156.1:0-6186 GCA_041159305.1 Pseudomonadota bacterium | reverse complement strand
GTGTACGGCCATGGCGGCGATCAGGTGCGGGCCGCTTTCGCCGCGGATGCCGATCTGCATTGGGCTGAACAAGCGCAGCAATTGGGCACCGGCCATGCCGTGCTGCAGGCCATGCCCGGCATTCCGGATGGCGCCCAGGTGCTGGTGCTGTACGCCGATGTGCCACTGATTACCGAAAGCACTCTGCATCAGTTGCTGGCCGCCGCCGAAGGCGGCACCGCCGTACTGACCGAAACCCTGGACGATCCCACCGGCTACGGCCGCGTGTTGACCGATGCCGAGGGCCGGGTGCAGGCCATCGTCGAGCAGAAAGATGCCGATGCCGCGCAGAAGGCGGTGCGGCAGATCAATACCGGCGTGGTCACCGCCGATGCCGCCACGCTGCGACGCTGGCTGGCCGGGCTGGGCAATACCAACGCCCAGGGCGAATACTACCTGACCGACATTTTCGCAATGGCCGCAGGCGAAGGCCATCCGGCCAAGGCCGTGGGCTGCCTCAGTGCCGGCGAAGCCGACGGCGCCAATGATGCGTTACAACTGGCGGTACTGGAACGTCGCTACCAGCGTCGGCAGGCCGAAGCCCTGATGCGCGAAGGCGTGCGTTTCGCCGACCCGACCCGCGTCGATATCCGCGGCTCGGTCAAGGCCGGTATGGATGTTGAAATCGATGTCGATGTTGTGTTCGAAGGCCGCGTGGTGTTGCATGACGGCGTACGCATCGGGCCGTTCTGCCGCTTGAAGGATGTCGAGCTCGGCGCCGGCAGTATGGTGCACGCGCATTGCGATTTCGACGGCGTGCAAGCCGGCCCCGGCTGCGTGCTGGGTCCGTTCGCGCGTCTGCGCCCGGGTACCGAGTTGGCCGAAGGCGTGCATCTGGGCAATTTCGTTGAAAGCAAGAAAACCCGGATCGGCGCGAATTCAAAAGCCAACCACCTCACTTATCTCGGCGATGCCGAGATCGGTGCCAAGGTCAATGTCGGTGCCGGCACCATCACCTGCAATTACGATGGCGTCAATAAATCGCTGACCGAAATCGGCGACGGCGCCTTCATCGGTTCCAATTCCTCGCTCGTCGCGCCGGTCAGCATCGGTGCGGGCGCCACCATCGGTGCCGGTTCGGTCATCACCAAGGATGCGCCGTCCGATACCCTGACTGTGGCGCGCGCGAAACAACTCAGTTTGAACGGCTGGCAGCGACCGGCCAAAAAACCCAAATCACCCTAAGGACGTCTTATGTGCGGCATTGTCGGAGCGGTAGCGGAACGGGATGTGGTGCATTTCCTGGTCGATGGACTCAAGCGCCTCGAGTACCGCGGCTATGATTCCGCCGGCATCGCGGTCATGTCCGATACCATCAAACGCGTGCGCCGCACCGGCCGCGTGGCCGAAATGGAAGCGGCGGCGCAGGCCGAATCCCTGACCGGACAGGTCGGCATCGGACATACGCGATGGGCCACGCACGGCGGCGTCACCGAACTCAATGCGCATCCGCATATCAGTTCCGGCGAACTGGCGCTGGTGCACAACGGCATCATCGAAAACCACGAGCAGCAGCGTGAACGCCTGCGCGCGCTCGGCTACGTGTTCGAATCGCAGACCGATACCGAGGTCATCGGCCATCTGGTGCATCACTACTACGCCGAAAGCGGCGATCTGCTGACCGCCACCCGGCGCGCGGTCAAAGATCTGGAAGGCGCCTATGCCATCGCCGTCATCCACCGCAACGAACCCAAACGCCTGGTCGCCGCGCGCATGGGTTGCCCGCTGCTGGTCGGTCTGGGCGAAGGTGAAAACTTCATCGCCTCCGATGTCTCGGCGGTGCTGTCGGCCACCCGTGATGTCATCTTTCTGGAAGAGGGCGATGTGGCCGACGTGACCCTGGCCGGCGTGCAGGTTTATGACGCGGACGGCAACACGATTACGCGGCCCGTGCACCGCTCGGATGTGTCGCTGGCCTCGATGGAGCTTGGCCC
The DNA here is from genome assembly GCA_041159305.1 of Pseudomonadota bacterium. Classification (GTDB taxonomy): domain Bacteria; phylum Pseudomonadota; class Gammaproteobacteria; order Xanthomonadales; family Xanthomonadaceae; genus Arenimonas. Next base: position 4,213 of record JBEAYK010000156.1, on the reverse strand, counting down.
ATACAGCCACTTCATGCAAAAGGAAATCCACGAACAGCCGCGCGCGCTAGCCGACACCATCGAGCCAATCATGGATGAAGGCTTTTCGCCGGCCCTGTTCGGCAATGATGCCGAAACGCTGCTGGCTGATGTCCGTTCGGTGCAGATCCTCGCCTGCGGTACCAGCTACTACGCTGGGCTGACCGCGCGTTACTGGATGGAAGCCATCGCCGGCATTCCCTGCAGTGTGGAAATCGCCAGCGAATACCGCTACCGCGATGCCTATGCCGATCCGAAGCAATTGATTGTGACCATCTCGCAATCGGGCGAAACGCTCGACACCATGGAAGCCCTGAAATACGCCAAGAGCCTCGGCCAGGACAAAACCCTGTCCATCTGCAATGTGCAGGAAAGCGCGATTCCGCGCGCCAGCCGCATGGTGTTCTACACCCGTGCCGGCGCCGAAATCGGCGTGGCCTCGACCAAAGCCTTCACCACGCAATTGATCGCACTGTTCGCGCTGGGACGCGGCGCGTGAGAAAGAGCTGCTCGACGATCTGCGTCTGCTTCCGGGCAGCGTGCAGGCCGCACTCAATCTCGAGCCACAGATCATCGGCTGGTCCGCGCTGTTCGCGCCCAAGCATCATGCGCTGTTCCTCGGCCGCGGCCTGCATTATCCAATCGCGCTGGAAGGCGCGCTCAAGCTCAAGGAAATCTCCTACATCCACGCCGAGGCCTATCCAGCCGGCGAGCTCAAGCACGGCCCCCTGGCACTGGTCGATGCCGACATGCCGGTGGTGGTGATTGCCCCGAATGACAGCCTGCTGGAGAAAGTGAAATCCAACATCCAGGAAGTACGCGCACGCGGCGGCGAGATGTTCGTGTTCGCCGATGCCGACAGCCACTTCAGCGATTCCGACGGTGTGCATGTGATCCGCACCCCGCGCCATGTCGGTCTGCTCAGCCCGATCGTACATTCGATTCCGGTGCAGCTGCTGGCTTACCACACCGCCATCGCGCGCGGTACCGATGTCGACAAGCCGCGCAATCTGGCGAAATCGGTGACGGTGGAATAATACCCATAAGACGCAGCATCGCTCCATCATTGTGTGTATGCAGAGACTGGTGAATCGAATGACGCACTCCAGAAGCATTGTTCTGAAAGTACTGATCGGACTACTGCTGCCCGTGACCTTGCTCCTCGCGGGCGAGACGCGCGCAAAAAATCCCGAACAGACACCGCTCCGCGTGCAGCTGCAATGGAAACATCAGGCTCAATTTTCAGGCCTGTACGTTGCTAACGAACGTGGCTACTTCAATGAGTATGGCCTCGATGTGGAGTATAGACTGGGTGGAACCGGGATAAATCCCATCGTCGAACTGCAGTCTGGTCGGGCAGATGTTGCCGTTGCTTGGTTTAAAAGCGCATACGAGCAATCCAAGGGCAACAAGCGTGTGGTCAACATCGCCCAAGTCTTCTCGAAATCCTCCCTTTTGCTTGTTTGCAGAACCAGTGCAGGTATTTACAGCGCATCCGATTTGCGCGGAAAATCAATTGGCGTCTGGTATTTGGGTGGTGAGTATGTCATTCAGGACATCCTGGCCAGATCCGGAGTTCCGGTCGAATCCGTCAGCATCGTAAGGCAACGCGCAGATGGGGTAGATTTGATCGATGGTACGCTTCCCTGCGTAACCGCCATGGAGTACAACGAGTATTGGAAAATAATCAACTCTGGACTCGATCACAAGCAGCTTACTGTATTCAGGCCAGAGCAGTTCGGACTGCCGCATATCGAGGACGGTATCTATGTCCTCGCGGAACGCCTCAGGGATCCCACGTTCCAAAGTGAACTGGTCAAGTTTCTTGCGGCGCTCAGGAAAGGCTGGGCAGAAACACGAAACGCGCCCACCTTGGCTCTGGATATCGTCGGAAGGATGGATCCGTCGCTCGATCCTGCCCACCAACGGCACATGCTCGAGACCGTGCTCGCTGCGATTCCGGAAGACAGGCCATTCGGTTTGTTCAATCTGGAGGATTACGAGGCGGCACTGGAAACCAGGGATACCGTAAACGCTGATTCAAGGGGTGCTGCGGAGATCTGGACGCATCACATCTGGAACCGCATGGTCGATGAATATCCGGACGAGACCGATATGGCCGGTAAGCCGCGCTTTGGCATGAAAACATTCAATAATTCGACCCTTCACTATCTGAAGTCCGTATTCAATTCAAGGGCATACGGCCTGGCTGTTCTTCTGGCAACGCTAGCGTTTGCGTTATCGGCTGCTTTTCTGGCCATCGATCTCGGTTATGGCTTATGGGGGCGGCTTGTGGTGGCCATGGCGGCCGCCCTTGGCGGCGGTTCAATCCGGGATTTGCTGATTGGTGGGGATCGCCTGCCGTTTTATTTCATGAGCCAGTGGGAGTATCCGGTCGGGATTTTCATCATGGTGGTATTGGCCACGGTTATCTCCAAGCGGATTCGGAATGCTTCCGATCACTCCGCGGTCGCCAGCATCCGCTACTGGTCGGAAAACATCGGAAATTCAGCTATTGCGGTCAATGGCGCATTCGTCGCGGTCCTTGCCCAGCTACCATGGTACTGGGCGCCATTCTGTGCAGCGCTTTCCGTAACAGGCGGCGGCCTTTTGATGGATATCATGACCAACCGTGAGCCCTCAGCATTGACAGGCCTGGAGGTCGAGGAGTCCGTTTTTATCGTTGGATTATTCCTTCTGCTGGTGTTGGCCGTTGCCGATTCTTTTGAGCATTCCCCCGCCCCTGTTTATTTTGCGACCTGTGCCGGTCTGTTTCTGTCGATACTGTTACTGCATGTGCATGCGATTTCCAAAAGCCAATTACCGGCTTCGGGCTAGCGTACCATCGGCGACCTAAGGTACAGATTCATGGCCAGTCATATTTCTGACATATATTTCGACTATTATTGAAATATGGAAATCAATACAGCCGTTGAACAACTCGCCGCACTGGGCAATGCCTCGCGCCTTTCGGTATTCCGTCTTCTGGTACAGGCTGGGCCTGCAGGGCTGAGCGCAGGCATCATCGCCGAACGTTTGCAGTTGGCGCCGGCAACGTTGTCGTTTCATTTGGCCAGCCTGCATCACGCCGGCCTGCTCAGCAGCCGTCAGGAAAGCCGGTTCGTTTACTATGCCGTGGACTTTACGGTGGTGGACGGCTTGCTGGCCTATCTGGTCGACGACTGCTGCCAAGGCATGGAGTGCCTACCGAAAACGGCCGCGGTGCGCACCAAAGCCTGTTGCTAAATCACCCTCAACGAACCTGAAGAAACTCCCGGAGTGACCCCATGCCCATGAATATCGGAATCAACGGCTTCGGTCGTATCGGACGGTTGGTGATGCGCATCGCCGCCGGCAATCCCCATGTCCGGGTGGTCCGCATTAACGATCCGGCCGGGGATGCCGACACCCTGGCGCACCTGCTGAACTTCGACTCGGTGCACGGCCGCTGGAACCGTGAAGCGCAGGCCGCCGATGGCGCAATCCTGCTGGACGGACAGCGCATTGCGGTCAGCCATCACAAAGCCATCGCCGACAGCGACTGGTCGGGCTGCGATGTGGTGATCGAAGCCTCAGGCAAGATGAAAACCAAAGCCGTGCTGCAGGCCTATCTGGATCAGGGCGTGAAGCGTGTGGTGGTCACCGCGCCGGTGAAAGAAGAGGGCGTGCTCAACGTGGTGATGGGCGTCAACGATGCCGCCTACGATCCGGCCCTGCACCGCATCGTCACCGCCGCCTCCTGCACCACCAACTGTCTGGCGCCGGTGGTGAAGGTCATCCATGAAGCACTCGGCATCAAACATGGCTCGATCACCACCATTCATGATCTGACCAACACCCAATCCATTCTCGATACGCCGCACAAAGATTTGCGCCGTGCGCGCGCCAGCGGCCTGAACCTGATTCCGACCACCACCGGTTCGGCCACCGCCATCACCCACATCTTTCCCGAGCTGAAAGGCAAACTCAACGGCCATGCCGTGCGCGTGCCCTTGGCCAATGCCTCGCTGACCGACTGCGTATTCGAAGTGGCGCGGCCGACTACCGCCGAGGAAGTCAATGCGTTGCTGAAAGCCGCCGCGGAAGGCCCGCTGAAAGGCATTCTCGGCTACGAGGAGCGGCCTTTGGTTTCGAGCGACTATAAAACCGATCCGCGTTCGAGCATCATCGATGCGCTGTCGACCATGGTGGTGAA
>JBEAYK010000155.1:0-3721 GCA_041159305.1 Pseudomonadota bacterium | reverse complement strand
TGGTGGAGAAACGCGAAATTCCGCAATGGTTCCTGAAGATCACCGATTACGCTCAGGAATTGCTGGACGGTCTGGACACGCTCAGCGGTTGGCCGGATTCGGTCAAGACCATGCAGCGCAACTGGATCGGCCGCAGTGAAGGTCTGGAGATCCGCTTTGAGGTCGAACACGGTGAGGCGCTGACGGTATTCACCACGCGTCCCGACACCCTGATGGGCGTGACCTATGTCGCCGTGGCTGCCGAGCATCCCTTGGCACAGAAAGCGTCCGAGGCCAATCCGGCCTTGGCCGAATTCATCGCCGCCTGCAAGCAGGGTGGCGTGTCCGAGGCCGAGCTGGAAACGCAGGAAAAGAAAGGCATGGCCACCGGCGTGTTTGCCGTGCATCCGCTTTCGGGTGAAAAGGTGCCGGTCTGGGTCGCCAACTTCGTGCTGATGGGTTACGGCACCGGCGCTGTGATGGCCGTACCGGGCCACGATGCCCGTGATTTTGAATTCGCTAAGAAGTACGCGCTGCCGATCAAGCAGGTCATTGCCGTTCCGGGTCATGACTACAGTACCGATGCCTGGCAGGACTGGTACGGCGATAAAACCGCCGATGGCATGCACGTGGTCGCATCCGGTGCGCTCGACGGCAAGAATTATGCCGAGGCTTTTGCCCATCTGAAACGCCAACTGGTCGATGCCGGGCAGGGCGCCCATCGCGTCAACTTCCGTCTGCGCGATTGGGGTGTTTCGCGCCAGCGCTATTGGGGTTGCCCGATTCCAATGATTTACTGCACCGGCTGCGGTGCGGTGCCGGTTCCCGAAGATCAGCTGCCGGTGCGTCTGCCAGAAGATGTCGAATTCGCCGGTACCGGTTCGCCGATCAAAACCGATCCCGAATGGCGGAAAACCACCTGCCCGCAATGCGGCGGTGCCGCCGAACGCGAAACCGATACTTTCGACACTTTCATGGAGTCGAGCTGGTATTACGCGCGCTATACCTCGCCCGGTGCGCAGGATCTGGTCGATCAACGCGCCGATTACTGGCTGCCGGTCGATCATTACATCGGCGGCATTGAGCACGCCATCATGCATCTGATGTATTTCCGTTTCTATCACAAGCTGATGCGCGATGCGGGTCTGGTGCACAGCGACGAGCCGGCCACGCATCTGCTGTGCCAGGGCATGGTCATCGCCGATACCTTCTACCGCACCGAATCCGATGGTTCGAAGACCTGGTACAACCCAGCCGAGGTCGCCATCGACACCGATGAGCGCGGCAAAATCACCGGTGCCACGCTGTTGGCCGATGGTCAGCCGGTGCAGATCGGTGGCACCGAGAAAATGTCGAAATCGAAAAACAACGGTGTCGATCCGCAAATCATGGTCGATAAGTTCGGTGCCGATACGGTCCGCCTGTTTTCGATGTTCGCGGCACCGCCGGAACAAAGTCTGGATTGGAGCGAGTCGGGTGTCGAAGGCATGTACCGGTTCCTGCGTCGACTGTGGAACCAGGTACAGAAACATGTGGCGGCCGGACCGTCTGGTGTTCTGGATGTAGCGGCCTTGTCGGGGGGCGCCAAAACGCTGCGCCGACAGTTGCACGAGACCATCCAGAAAGTGGGCGACGATTACGGTCGCCGTCTGACCTTCAATACCGCCATCGCTGCCGTCATGGAGCTGCTGAATGCGGCTTCACGGTTCACACCCAAAGACGCCAGTGAACGCGCGCTGCTTCAGGAACTGTTCGAATCGGTCGTGCTGCTGCTCAATCCGATCACGCCGCATGTGTCGCATTCGCTCTGGCAGCAACTCGGCCGGCCGGAAGCCGTACTGGAAACCCTCACGTTTCCGCAAGTCGATGCTGCCGCGCTGGTGCGCGACAGTGTCTCGTTGGCGGTTCAGGTCAACGGCAAGCTCCGTGCTACCATTGAGGTACCCTCCGGTGCCGCTAAGGAACAGATCGAAGCGCAGGCGCTGGCGGAACCCAATGTCGTCAAATTCCTGGAAGGCCTGTCGGTGAAGAAAATCATCATCGTGCCGAATAAAATCGTCAATATCGTGGGCGCCGCCTGATGCGCGCCCTGATCCTGTTGCCGGTTCTCCTGCTCGCCGCTTGCGGCTTCAAACCGAGCAATGTCGTATCGATGGAGGCGATCGATGCGCCGTTTATGGTCAACGCCAAAAACCCCTACAGTCCGCTGGCCGATAATATCGAGCGTGCCCTCAGCGCCTCCGGTGTTCCTTTGGCCAAGGCCGGTGAAACCGGTTACACCATCACCATTGCCGATGAAACCATCGAAACCAAACCGCTGTCGCTGGACCAGTTCGCCCAGGTCCGTGAATATGTGTCCCGCTACCGTGTTGAATATTCCTTGACCGACGCCGCAGGCAGCACCCTGATTGATAAGCAGGTGGTTGAGCTGCGTCGTGAATTCACCTATGACGTCAATACCTCTGCCGGCAGCCCGGCCGAGCAGGAACTCCTGCAACGCGAAATGCAGCAGGAAATGATCCGGGCCATTCTGCGCCGCACCAATCTCGTGCTGCAGTCCCGGCCCAAATGAGCCTCACGGTCGATTCCTTCCTCAACAGTCTGCCGAAAGCGCCGATCAAGCCGGTCTACCTGATTGCCGGCGCCGAAGCTCTGTTGGTGCAGGAAGCCGCCGATGCCCTGCGTCTGCGCCTGCGCGAACAAGGTTATTCCGAGCGCATCGTGATCGACGCCGATGCCGGCGGATTTGATTGGAACGATCTGCACCAGCACGGCGCCAGCATGAGTCTGTTTGCCAGCCTGCGTCTGCTCGACCTGCGTCTGCCGACCGGAAAACCTGGCAAGGAAGGCGCACAGGCCCTGCTGGAATTCTGTCAGGCGCCGCCGCCGGATACGGTATTGCTGATCACATGCCAGGATTGGAGCAACAAGCACGGCGGCAAATGGTCGGAAGCGATCGAACACAGTGGCGAACTGGTGGTGGCTTGGCCGATCAAGCCCGGTGAAATCGGTTATTGGATCAGTCGCCGTTTATCGGCAAAAGGCATCAAGGCCGATGCCGAAGCCTTACAGATTTTGACGGCTCGTGTGGAAGGCAACCTCCTCGCCGCCAATCAGGAAATCGACAAGTTGGCCATGCAGGGTGTACAGGGGCCGGTGACCGCCGCGCAGATGCAACAGTGGGTGGCCGATAGCAGCCGTTTCGATGTGTTCAAGCTCATCGATGCCTGTTATGACCGTGACTTTCCGCGAGCCAGCCGCATTCTGCGCGGTTTGCGCGCCGAGGGCGAACAAGTGCCGGCGCTCGTACCGATGATTAGCAAAGAACTGCTCAATCTGGCCTACTACGCACGCATTCAGGAAGAAAGCCGGCGTGCGCAGTCGGCCATGCAGGCTGACAAGCTCTGGCAGGCCAAGCAGGCGCAGATGCTGCGCATGCTGGATTACGGCAGTTGCCGCTTGTTTGAAGATCTGTGCCGGCAGCTGGCCGATGTTGACCGCATGTCCAAAGGCCGTCTGGGCGGTGATGCCTGGGTGGCGCTGGAGCGCGTGCTGGCCCAATGGTCCGATGCCAAATCCCGCGCCCGTGTGTCGGTGTGCGCCTGAGAATTTATTACGGCGGGACCTTCGATCCCGTGCATAACGGCCATCTGGCTATCGCTACGGCCGCACAGTCCGCTTTCAGCACTGACGTGATTCTGTTGCCGAGTGCCGATCCACCGCATCGCCCGCCGGCCTCGGC
>JBEAYK010000154.1:0-4632 GCA_041159305.1 Pseudomonadota bacterium | reverse complement strand
ACCTTTCTGCATCTGCGAACGACACGGATTATGGGCCACGCCGGTACCGATTTCGAAATCGAATGGCGTTCGTTTGAAGAGCTGATGGCGGTTGAAGCCACTGATCCACTGCTGCGCTCGGCCGAGATCGCCCTGCAATCGGGGTTGATGTCGAAGTCCGAAGTGCTCGAACTCTACGAAGCGACCCGGCGCCAGTGTTTCGCCGCGGCCGAAGAAGCGGACAAGCGCCCCAAGCTGGAAACCCTCGAGGAAGTGATTGCGCCATTAGCGCCATTTCACCCGGAGGCGGTCATGGCCGAGGCGACGCGTGCCGATTACGCCGATAAACGTCTGGCTGTTTTCGGTTCCGAAGAAAAACTGCCGGAAAAACTGCCTTCGCGCCATCTTGCGCTGCAGATCAACAGTGCCCTGCATGATTTGTTCTGCAAGTATCCGGAAACCCTCCTGTTCGGCGAAGACGTGGCCCAGAAGGGCGGTGTCTATACCGTTACCAAAGGGCTACAGAAAAACTTCAAGGGTGCCCGTGTATTCAATACCTTGCTCGATGAAACCATGATTCTTGGGCTGGCCCAGGGTTTCGCCAATCTGGGCATGCTGCCCTTGCCGGAAATCCAGTATCTGGCCTATTTCCACAACGCCTGCGACCAGATCCGCGGCGAAGCCTGTTCGTTGCAGTTCTTCAGTAATGGCCAATACCGCAACCCGATGGTCATGCGCGTGGCTTCTCTCGGCTATCAACGCGGATTCGGCGGTCATTTCCACAACGACAATTCGATTACCGCCCTGCGTGACATACCGTCTTTAGTTGTCGGCTGCCCGTCCCGTGGCGATGATGCCGTGACCATGCTGCGCGCCATGACGGCTTTGGCCAAAGTCGACGGTCGGGTCTGCGCCTATCTGGAACCGATTGCGCTTTACATGACCAAGGACCTGTACGAAACCGGTGACGGTCTCTGGCAGACCCGTTATCCGGCGCCATCCGAGGCCATGGAAATCGGCAGCGAACGCACTTATTTTCCGGAAAACAACGATCTCGTTGTATTCACCTTCGGCAACGGCGTACCAATGAGCCTGCGTGCCGCCCGTCAGATCGAAGATACCCTTCAATGGAAAGTCCGCGTGGTCGATCTGCGTTGGTTGCAGCCCCTGAACGAAGCGGCCATCGCCCGTCATGCCGGCGAATGCAAGCGCATTCTGGTGGTCGATGAAGGCCGCCGTAGCGCCGGCGTGGGCGAGGGCATCATTACCGCTATCGTCGAGGCCGGTCATGGCGCGAAACCCCTGCGCCGTGTGGTCGGGGCCGATACTTATACGCCTCTGGCAGGCGCTGCATTTGCAGTGATTCCGGCCGACGCTGACATCGTCAACGCCGCTATCGATCTGGTCTGAGTTATTTCTTGGCCGGCGCTGCCGTGGCCGGTGCCGGGGTTGCCGGCTTGGCTGCCGGTGCCGGTGCAGGCTTCGGATAGCCGAACACGCGCCGCAGCATGCGCTCGTTGCCGGCGATTTCCTCCGAATTGGTTGTGACGAACTGGGTCGTGCCCAATTCGGTCAGCACATCGATCAGCGCCGGATTTTCATGCAGCTTCAGCATGGCATTGGTCACCGCCGTGCGGACATCGACCGGAACATTGCGGGCGGCATTCAGGCTGCGACCGGGCAGACTGCGCGAAAGATGCACGGATTCAAGATTCGGATACTGCTGTGCGATGTAGACCGGCACCATGGCGCCTTTGGATTCTTGGGCAAATACCGAGTCGACACCGTCCTTCCAGGTCTGCGCGGTGGAAGCGATTTCCGGCTGGGCGATCGGATTCGGAAACAGTTCACCGAGGAACAGATAGCCCAAGCTGGGCGAGGGCATGCTGACGATGGTGCCGGACATCAGACCCTGCGGTCCGCCGGCGGTATCTTCCGGGCTGACCAGCAGAGAGAACTGGGTCAGCTCGGCGACACGCACCAAGGGAACGAAGCCGTAACGCTTGGCCCTGAAATCGGCGAACGGTGCTTCTTCAAACGAAAAATCAACCGGCGCATTGGCCAGAATATCGCGCCAATAGGCATGGTAGTTATTGCTGGTTTTCAGGGTGAAAGTGTGTCCGGTACTGCGGCTTAAATAAGCCATCAGCGGCTTGTAAATATCCTGCGCCTGGGCGGCCGGATAGCTCGGATCAACCGTGACTGTGTAATTGGCGGCAGAAGCGGCAGATGCCAAAATGGACAAGGCAATGGCGAACAATGAGCGGTGCAGCATAACAATCCCCTGAAAATGACCTAATTCCGCTGAAATCCTAGCATATTTCCAGGTGTCCGGAAGGCGGCATCGTCTCGTTTATGGTAATGTCCGTAGTATGGAAAGTGAACGGCTTAGCGAGGCGGCCCCATCCGCCGATGATGCCATTGAGGAAAGGCAGCTGTGGGCTTTAGAAGCCTATTCTTCCGCCTCACGGGCTTTGATTCGTTCTAAAACGCCGCAGGCGTTGATCGAGCAGGTATGTCAGGCGATAACTGACAGGCATCCTTACCTGATTGCCTGGATGGGATTGGTTCAAAATGATCCAGAGAAGACCATCAAGATTCTTGGTGTGTCAGGTAGCGTTATCGCCAGAGATTATGTAAAAGAAATCACGCTCAGTTGGGATTCAGAACGTGAGGACGGACAGGGGCCTGCCGGACAGTCGGTTCGATCGGGTGAAACCACGGTGCTCAGGGATACCCTGACCGATAAAAACTTCCTTCGTTGGCGAGACAGAGCCCAGAAGTACGGTATCCGCTCTATTGTATCCATACCCGTCCACTACGGAAAAAATGTCACCAGCGTTTTATTGGTTTATGCCAGCACGCCCGGGGGGTTCGACGAGTACGAGGTACGATTATTCGAAAGTCTGGCCGATGAGGTAACGGCAGGGCTTGCCAAATTCGGCTTGTTCGAGGAGAAGGGCTCAGGCGGCTGATACGGCTTCGCCGACCATCACAGAGCCGTCAAAAGTGGATTCCGGAGGTATTCCGGCATTCAGCACCGCAACGCCCATCGAACCGTCGTAGTTGCTATTGGCAACCCGTCCGACCTCTCGGTTTTCCTGGAAAAGCGGTGCGCCAGGTTGCAGATTTTTACCGGTAACGATAAACAGCCCCCGTTTGCTTTTTCCGAGATAATGCGTGCGTGCAACGATTTCCTGTCCCGGATAGCAGCCTTTGCTCAGGCTGAACGCCTTGAGCTGCTGAAGGCTCAGCATATGGGGTGTCCAGATGTCCTGCAGACTTTCATCAATCCAGACCCAACCTGCGGCCATGTCGATTTCATGCCATCGTTGCGCCGCGTCGAAATCGGAAATGCCGGCCTTGCTGCCCAGATGGAGTTGCCGCGATGTTTCCCCCTGACCGATCTGAAGCAGAAAACCATCATCCAGACCGCTGCCGATAAGTTCCTCCGGTGTTATCGGCATACCGATGCTGCCCGACAGGTGGCGGGACATCTCGATTTCAAACCTGACTTTCGAGCGGAACACGAAGCGTCTGAGGCCGTCAATCAGCAGCTGTGGCGGAAGCGCCGGCAGAATGAGCAGGAAATGGCCATCCTCAATCCGAATGACATAAAACAGCGCAAATACTGTACTGCCATTCCCCGTCTTTGAGTGCATTCACATCATTCATGCACTGCGCCTGCAAGAATGCCTGCGAGTCCGGACCGGTGACGTGGATAACGGCGTGTCCAGACAGACGAAACCCCTTGGCGGGACTGAAATTTAACTTGAATGGCATGGCGCGGGGATTTACCATAGGAGGATGAATAAAACGCCCCATTCTAGCGAGAATCTTGAGCCGGCGTCAGCCGCCGAGGTTCTGCCTGAAAACAGCCTGCAGCCCGAGCCGGTTCCCGAAATCGGCGGCCGTGGCGGCCCGGATCCTACCCGTTACGGGGATTGGGAAAAGAACGGCCGTTGCATCGACTTCTAACCCTGACCGGTAGCCCCTATGTCCGCGCAAAAACGCCCCCTATCGCCGCATCTGCAGATATACAGCAAGCAGATCACCTCTGTAATGTCCATTCTGCATCGGATTACCGGCATCGTTCTGGCCATCGGCAGCCTTGGATTGCTTTGGGTCTTGGTGGCCCTGTCGCTCGGCGATGCTGCTTTCAGTGCGACGCAGGCCTGTCTGTCCTCCGGTCTGGGGCGTTTTGTGCTGTTTGCCTACAGTGCCTGTCTGATGTATCACTTTTTCAACGGCATCCGCCATCTGTTCTGGGATGCGGGTAAAGGATTCGCCATTCCGGATGTGTACCGTTCCGGCTATGCCGTTATCGGACTAGCCGTCATATCGACACTCGGCCTCTGGTGGCTGGCCTTGCTGGGAGGTGCGGCATGAGCCTGCGTGATCCTCTGGCCACCGCCCGGGGCCTGGGTTCGGCCAAAACCGGTTTCGGTCACTGGTGGGCGCAGCGTGTCAGTGCCGTGGTACTGGCCTTGCTGACGCCGTTCGTCGTTTACTGCCTGGCCCGTTACGGCATCGCCGATTATGCCGTGCTGAAATCCCAGTTCGCCAATCCGCTGTTTTCCGCAGCCTGCATTCTTTACGTGCTGGCGCTGTTCTGGCATGCCCGTCTCGGCCTGCAGGTCGTTGTCGAAGATT
>JBEAYK010000153.1:0-3749 GCA_041159305.1 Pseudomonadota bacterium | reverse complement strand
CAATGTCATGAAAAAACTCACGCCGGGAGTTTGCAATGTGTCGATCTGGTCGAGATCGAAGTAGCCGGGCTGGATCACATTGGCCATGCTGAATATCGGCTCATTGGCATGCAATCCCTCTGCCAAACGGTGGTATATGCTGTTGTGGCCATACACGAGACCGACCTTCTCTGTAGCCAGTACCAGCTCGGCGCCGGAAATACTGTGCCCGCTTTTCGCCGCGAGATAAAGCATCACCAGCTTTTCGTAGGCATCATTACTTCGCATGCCGATACGGCTGTTGTGGCGGGCCACCGGCTCGGACTCGAAATGGAGCTTGGCCTGTTCGCGAAACTCCATTTCATCTGCCAATCGCATGGCATCGCCGACATGTTCCGCGTGCTCTTCCGGAGAACTACGGATTTCAGGATCAATACGCACGGCCGGGGTGGACACAGATCGCGAGCGGCGAGTGCTGCTGAGCAGAATATAGATGATGATGCAAACGAATACCGCACCGATGATAATCCGGAGTATTGCGGCATCACTTAGATTCGACAGCATACCTGACTCCTCTAGGCCACACCGGCCAGGCGGGTCGCCTCTGCAAGGTCAACCGAAACCATGCGACTGACCCCGGGTTCGCGCATGGTCACGCCGGACAGCTGTTTGGCGGACTCCATGGTGGCCTTGTTGTGGGTAACAAACAGGAATTGTACCGACTCGCTCATCTCGGTCACCATGGTGCTGAATCTTCCGACGTTGGCTTCATCGAGCGGCGCATCGACTTCGTCGAGCAGGCAGAAAGGTGACGGATTGAGTTTGAATATCGCAAACACCAGTGAAACAGCGGTTAACGCCTTTTCACCACCGGACAGCAGCGTAATGTTCGAGACACGCTTTCCTGGCGGCCGTGCCATGATGGATACACCGGTATCCAGGAGATCTTCACCGGTCAGTTCAAGATAGGCATGTCCGCCGCCGAAAAGGCGCGGAAACAGATCTTGAACGCCGGCGTTGACGCGATCGAAGGTTTCCTTGAAGCGGCCACGGGTTTCCCGGTCGATTTTACGGATGGCTTCTTCCAGGGTTTCCAGAGCCTGGGTAAGGTCGGCATTCTGTGCATCCAGGTAGTTTTTGCGCTCGCTTTGTTCACCAAACTCCTGAATGGCCGCCAGATTGACCGGCTCCAACCGGCGCATCTTGTTATCGATATCGAGCAGGCTCTTGGCCCATTGATCGGAATCGAACTGGTCGGACAGTCCTTCAAGTACGGTTTCAACGGTCGTGCCAATCTGTTCGATGGCGGCCTGCAATTGTTCAGCACGGAGAAGAACGGCCTGCTCCAGCAACTTCACGGATGTAATTTTTTCACGCTGGACAAGAGCCTGGCTGTCACTGCTCTGACGTTGCTGTTCAAATCGCCGCAGCTCCTGCTCCACGCCATCCAGCGCCGAACGGGCGGCTGAGAGATCCCGATCGAAAATGACCCGCAGATCCAGTACACGTTGACGTTCGGAAGTAAGTTGTTCAATGGGATTATCGCCATGCTTGAGTTGTTCGGCGATTTCCTGTGTTCTTGAAACCAGCTGCACGCGTTGCTGGATGAGACGCTCGATTGACTGGTTCAAGCCTCCGATAGCGGTCTTGTGCGATTGTACCGTCAGCTCCAATTGATGCAGGCCATCGGCACTCTCACGCTGTTGAATCCGGGCATCGTCGCGGGCCTGCGCCAATTCATGGCGCTGTTGATCAAGTTGGCTACGGCGGTCTTCCAGTGCCGCCATGGCCTCGGTGGCTTGCTGCAGGCGCTGCCGGGACTCGCGCACCTGCTGCTGCGCTTCATCTAGTGTACCGGCGGACTTCTGTAATTCGGCATCGATGGAGGCGATACGGCTCTGTGCCGACTGCAGCTTGCTCTGCGCGCCCTGAATCTGGCCCGACAGCTCTGAAACACTGCGGTGTGCCAGATAGAGGCTGCGCTGGGCTTCTTCTCGGGCATGTTCGGCCAGAAGCAGTTTGTCTTTGATTTCGGCAAGCGCGGCCACGAGATGTTTTTCGGTTTCAGCCAACTGCTGGATTTCAGCCCGCAGATGCTTGATATCGGATTCACGTTGCAACGCACCTTGCTGGGCATGGCCAGAACGCAGAATGCGTACGAAACCTTTCGACAACCATTCGCCGGAGGGTGTAATGACCGACTCGTGCTCGGCCAGGCGAGGCAGCAGGGCCTTGGCGGAAGCGAGATCTGCAGCGGTATGTACTCGGCTGAGGTGGATGCGGATGGCATCGGGACCTTTGATGCGCGCGGCCAAGCTTCCCGAAGGAAAATCACGACCACTGATCTGCTGGTCGATCAATGCCAGATGGCCCTGATTGACCGCACTCAGATTGTCCAGAAAACGGCCTGCATCGTCGACGGCGACGGACTCCAGTAGCGAGGCCAACACCGATTCAACCGCGAATTCCCATCCCGCTTCAACCTCAAGCATTTCACCGAGTCGGTTGTTCTGAAGCAGGCCCTGATCGTCGAGCCAGGCTTTCGACTGTTTGTCTTCCTGCCCAAGCGCCGCATGCTGCAGGGCCTCGAGCGAGGCCAGACGGCCACGCGCCGCTTCGAACTGCTTGCGCACATCGGACAATTCGGCCTGCTTTACACGCTGGGACTCGGTCAATTCCTGTTGTTCGCTCTTACGCGACTCCAACTCCTGTCCCATCGCATCAAGGTTTGCCTGCAGACTGCCATGCTCATCGGTCATCCCCTGCAGACCGGAACTGATGGCGTCCGGATTCAGAGTGACGCGCTCGGCCTGCAGAATTTCCGAACGGCGACCGAGTTCGAGATTTTGTTTTTCAAGATATTCGATTTTGGTACGCTCGACCTCTGCCCAGCGACTGGCTTCGGCCTGCTCTTTCAGACAGGCATCCCACTTCTGTTGCCAGTCGAGGAGATTCTGTTCGGCCGTGCGCAATGCCGATTGCTTAACGGCCTGTTCTTCCTGCAGCAGGGCCAGTCGCGGGGCATGTTCCGCGATTTCGGATTCGATGAGTGCGGCCTTGCCCTGGTCATCCTGCAGATGCTGTTCAATTTGCGCGAAGGCCTGATCGGCTTCCGCCCTGGCCTGTTCCAGACGTTGCTTGAGTTCGCGCTGATGCTGGATCTGTTGCTCGATGCGGGCCAGCTCGCCGCTGACGCGGTAGCCTTCGGCCTGCACTTTGGAAAGTGCATCCGCGGCGTCAGTCTGCTGACTGCGGCACTGCTCGATCTGGGCTTCGGCATGACGCTGCTCGGAAAGCAGTTTCTGCAGTTGGATTTCGCCGTCACGCAGCGCTTCCTGATGCTTGGACAGCTCTTTGCCGAGTTGACGGTAATCCATGGCCTTTAGCTGGGCATCTTTCTCGGCGCGCTCGACCTGCAATTGCTGATACTGCTCCGCGGCCCGTGCCTGTTTCTTGAGGTGCTCGAGCTGCTTGTCGATTTCCTCGCGCAGATCATTGAGACGATCGAGATTTTCCCGGGTGCTCTTGATCCTGGATTCGGTTTCCTTACGGCGCTCCTTGTATTTGGAAATGCCGGCGGCCTCTTCCAGATATACGCGCAGTTCTTCCGGCTTGGCCTCGATGATCTGGCCGATCATGCCCTGCTCGATGATGGAATAGCTTCGCGGCCCCAAACCGGTGCCGAGGAACAGATCGGTGATGTCGCGGCGACGGCAACGCGAGCCGTTGAGATAATAATTGGATTGGCCGTCGCGGCTGACCGAACGCTT
>JBEAYK010000152.1:0-3773 GCA_041159305.1 Pseudomonadota bacterium | reverse complement strand
TGTTTAATATATTAAACACCCGCTTCACGCAATGCAAGCAAGCCGGCACATAGACTAAACTTCCCATTCATTCTGCAAAGGAACTCCCATGCTGGCTCCCGGCGCACCCGCTCCGCATTTCGCCCTGCCCGACCAATCCGGCACCGTTCAAAATGCCAAGTCCTTGAAAGGCAACCGCTACCTGGTTTACTTCTACCCGAAAGATTCCACACCCGGCTGCACCGTGCAGGCCTGCGGCATCCAGTCGGACCTGGCGCAATTCAACAAACTCGGCATTCCGGTGTTCGGCGTCAGCATGGACTCGGTCGCCAGTCACCGTAAATTCGCCGACAAATACGGCCTGAGCTTTCCATTGCTGGCCGACACCGAACGCGCCCTGATCGAGGCCTATGGCGTTTGGATCGAAAAATCGATGTACGGCAAACAGTACATGGGCATTTCGCGCAGCAGTTTTCTGGTCGGCAGCAACGGCAAAATCGAACAGGTCTGGGAAAAGGTCAACACCAAGACCCATGCCGCAGATGTGCTGGCCTTCATTGGCGGCGCAAAACCAGCGGCGACTGTGGTCAAAAAAACCACCGCGAAACCGGCGGCCAAAAAAGCGGCTGCCAAGCCCGCTGCCACCAAAAAACCGGTGGTGAAAAAATCCGTGGCCAAGAAAGCGCCGGCGAAGAAACCCGCCACCAAGAAGAAGTAAACGCCGATGCCCCACTCCGCCGCAGAGCGCAAAGCGTTCTGGCAAATCCATTTCTGCGTGCTGCTGTGGGGCTTTACCGCCATCCTGGGCAAGCTGATCACCCTGCCGGCACAGGCACTGGTGGTTTGGCGCATGCTCTTGGTCAGTGTTTTTCTGGCCGTACTTCCGCGCGTTTGGCGTGGCCTGCGCGTCCTGTCGCCGCGACTGATTGCCATCTATGCCGGCATCGGCGTTATCGTGGCCTTGCATTGGCTCACCTTCTACGGCGCCATCAAACTTTCGAATGCCTCGGTGGCCGTCAGTTGTCTGGCACTTGGTTCCATTTTCACCGCCATCATCGAGCCGATGCTGACCGGCAAGCCACATGCACGCAGTGAGATCCTGCTCGGCCTGATGGTGATTCCCGGCGTCTACCTGCTGATTGGCGGCGTCCCGCTGTCGATGCATCTGGGCATTGCGGTCGGCATTCTGTCCTCGCTGTTGACCGCCGTATTCGCTACCCTCAACAAGCGCTATGTACATGAGGCCGATCCGGAATCGGTGACCTTCATCGAAATGAGTGTCGGAGCTCTGGCACTGGCCGGTGTAAGTGCCTTGTATTTCGGCGTGGATGCGACCTTCATCCGGCCCGATTTCTACAACTTCAGCCTGCTTTTGGTGCTGGCCGTTCTGTGCACGCTGCTGCCGTTCATTCTGTCGCTGCATGCCCTGCGCCATATCAGCGCCTTCAGCACCCAGCTGGCACTGAATCTGGAACCGGTGTATGCCATTGTCATCGCCGCCCTGTGGCTGAAGGAATATCAGGAACTGACCCCGCAATTCTATCTCGGGGTCGCCATCATCCTGTCGGCGGTGTTCGTGCAGCCGCTTATGTTGCGGAAAAAGCCGACCTAGTGCACGTCCGCGGTTTTCGGTGCAGAATACCGGAAACCACACAGGGGAGAAAGCCGCATGTACGTCGATGGATTCATCACGCCGGTCAAGAAAGACAAAATGGCCGAATACAAGAAAATGGCCCGCGACTGCGGAAAAATATGGAAAGAATACGGCGCATTGCAGTATATGGAGGCCGTGGCCGATGATGCGCCTTACGGCAAGCGAACTTCGTTTCCGCGTTCGGTCAAGTTGCAGGATGATGAGGTGGTCGTGTTTTCCTACGTGCTGTACATCAACCGCAAGGAACGTGACCGCATCATGGCGGCGGTGATGGCCGACAAACGTCTGGCCAAATACATGGACCCGAAAACCCTGCCGTTCGACGGCAAGCGCATGATCTGGGGCGGCTTCAAAGAAATCGTCAGTCTTTAAGCCACGCAAGGGAGAAATGCCATGCTGCAACCCGGCCTGATGATGGACCGTCCACTGCTCGTTTCCGGCATCATCGAACATGCCGCCGGCCAGTTCGGCGATGTCGAGATTGTCTCACGCGAAACCCACGGACCGCTGTTCCGCTATACCTACGCGCAATGCGCGGCGCGCTCGCGCAAGCTGGCCAACGCCCTGCAGGCACTCGGCCTCGGGCCAGGCAACGCGGTCGGCTCCATTGCCTGGAACAACCATCGGCACATGGAAGCCTACTACGCGATTTCCGGCAGCGGCATGGTGATGCATACCTGCAATCCACGACTGGCACCAGAGCAGTTGATCTACATCATCAATCACGCCGAAGATGCGGTGATGCTGTTCGACGCGACCTTTGCGCCCCTGATCAAGGGCATCGCCGCACACTGCCCGCAGGTCAAGGCCTGGATTTGCCTCAGCGATGCGGCGAATATGCCGGTACTCGACGGCGTTCCTGGACTGCACTGTTACGAAACCCTGATTGCGCCCCATGCCGAGCATTTCGATTGGCCGGATTTCGACGAGCGCACCGGCGCCGCCCTGTGTTACACCTCGGGCACCACAGGGCACCCGAAAGGCGCGCTGTATTCGCACCGCGCCATCGTACTCAATGCCCTGTCCGGGTGCATGCCGGGCGTCATCGGAATTTCGGCGCAGGATACCGTGCTTCCGGTGGTGCCGATGTTCCACATCAACGCTTGGTGCATTCCCTATGCCACGCCGATGGTCGGCGCGCGCCTAGTGCTGCCGGGGCCGCGTCTGGACGGCGCCAGCCTTTATGAACTGATGGAATCCGAGCGGGTCACCATCAGCGCCGGGGTTCCGACCATCTGGATGGCGCTGATGCAGCACGTGGAGCAGAACAAGCTGCGCTTCAGCACCATGCGTCGCACCGCAGTCGGTGGCTCGGCCATGCCGCAGGCGCTGATTGCCAAATTCCGCGACATCTACGAGGTGGAAGTCCGCCATGGCTGGGGCATGACTGAAACCACCGCCGCCGCAACCATGGGGTTCATTGCCCCGAAAGATCAGGCCCTACCACGCGAACAGCAGCATGCGCTGTTAGCCAAGCAAGGCAAGTCCCTGTTCGGCATCGATCTCAAAGTGGTGGATGACCATGGCGCCACCCTGCCCCGCGATGGCGTCAGTCAAGGCGAACTGATGGTGCGTGGCCAGTGGGTGATGTCCCGTTATTACAAATCCGAACAATCCGCTCTGGTCGATGGCTGGTTTCCGACCGGCGACATCGCCACCATCGACGCCTCCGGGCGCATGCAGATCCGTGACCGCAGCAAGGACGTAATCAAATCCGGCGGTGAATGGATCAGTTCGATTGATCTAGAGAATACCGCCTTGCAGCATCCGGGCGTGGCCATGGCTGCCGTCATCGGCGTCAAGCACCCGAAGTGGGAAGAGCGACCGTTGCTTTTGGTCGTGCGCAAGCCGGAAACGGCGGTGAGCAAAGACGAACTACTCGCCTTCCTCGCGGAACGGGTGGCCAAATGGTGGATACCGGATGATGTGGTGTTCGTGGACACGCTGCCGGTTGGCGGCACCGGCAAGGTTCAGAAAAATGAGCTGCGCAAGCAGTACGGTGGCGTGTTCAGTTAAGCAGGTACACCCGCGCCATCGGATAATCCTCGCTGACCTGCAGGAACCAACGGCCCGCAATTCCTGGAACCAACTTCACGGCGGGATCTATCAGCGGCTTGGGCAGTTTCATATGCCCTTTCAG
>JBEAYK010000151.1:0-3773 GCA_041159305.1 Pseudomonadota bacterium | reverse complement strand
GATGCCGCGGGCGTGCGCATCATGCTGAGCACGCCGCAGGGTGCGGGAACCGTTGGCGGCAATTCGATTCTGTATTTCAGCGTCAGCGATATCATCTCCGTGCATGACACCCTGGTACGGAACGGCGCCACCAGCGAGCGGGCGCCGTCATTCGCCGCACAGATGCCGGATCACGAACTGTGGACCGGATTTCTGCGTGATCCGGACGGCAACCTGGTCGGCCTGATGGAAGAGAAGCGCAGATAAGACGCCGGGGAAATTCCATTTACCGCTACCGCACCGCCAGGAATGACGATGTTGCCGCGATGGTTGCCATGCACTATGCAGCCGTGCAGGCCATTTCACGCGAACACTACCCGGAACGGATTCTGGAGGCGTGGTCGCCTGTTCCGGACGAGCGCCGCTGTACGCCCTTCGAGTACGGCTACAACCTGGCGTGTATCGAAGGCATTGACCTTTCTTCCATCACCACCATCGCCGCCAGTGCCGGTGCTTCTCAGACATTGATAAATCCGTAACCGTTCACCCCAACGGACAGCCGCCCCGAAATATGAGTAAACTGATGTTGTAGTGGCGGTAGCCGCTTAATTCAATCGTTAGGCGTCCCAACGACATGCACACATCCAGACTTCCATTAGCCATTGCGACTGCATTTGCCCTATTCTGGCTAGTGGTACTTTATTTGGGCGCAGACCACCCTCCACCTATCGGTTTTCTGTGGCTTGTTGCCACGGTCATGATTTGTGCTGTTGTCGTGTATTGGCGATTTCCGACTTTTATGGCATGGTCCAAACAAGGAAAACTCGTCTCTGCAGGCCGTGCTGCACTTGAAGGAACCGTTGCCGGGCTCGCCGTTGCTCTGATCTTTTTGATAGGTCATGGTTTCAGCGGTGATCAAAGAGTGATTGATGCCGCCATTTGGCTTGCAGTACTCGGACTCGTCGGGATGCTAAACGCACTTACCGTATTCATGTTAGCTGCCGTGTGCTCCCGTAAATTTGTGCAATCGCAACCCTCGAGTACTGCCGGAACGCCACGTGATTACAGCGATCAATTGTACCGAGTGGTTTTTGAAATCGGGGAGCATGAAGGGCTTGGCAAACGAATCATCATGGATTATCTGACCGCCAATGGCCACCGGGTCGACCCCCAGTCCTACCTACTTCAGACCACCCCGTACGGCTATGAGCTCGAGATTCCAATGCAGGTGATACCGGAAATCATCCAAGCCTTAAATAGAGAGAAAGTGGCTGTTTATCAGGTTGTCAGAATTGCAGGTCCTTACGGCAGCTGGCTTTCCAAGGCGACAGTGAACGAATCCTGACAGACAATGCACCCATAATGCATTAAGCCATGGTTTTGGGTAAACTAATTCCCACCTAACTGGCAACAACGGTTATGTTTTCTTAATCACCGATTTTCAAAGGAGAAACGCAATGAATAGAAGCAAACTGTTACTGACAGCCACCATAGCGGCTAGCGCGCTGCTTAGTCTCAACGCACAAGCCATCGACAGCAAGTACCGTGCAAAACTGGAACAATCCGGCTGCACCCAGGTTTCCGAAATGCAGGGCTGCGACATCAATAAAACCAAAGCACAGAATCAGAAGTCCGGTTTCGGCCTCGCTTTTTGCGGCGGCGGTGGCGTCAAGCGCCGGATTGAATACACCATCATGGAAAAATCGACGGATCCGATGAATGCCACGGTTACCGTCAATGGAAAAACCCAGAAGGCGATGACCTCCTACAGTTTCTTCGGAAAGTCCGCGCCTCCGAAAGGCTTCGTTGTGGCCATCATTCCTGAAGAACAGGGCGGCGGCGAATTTCTGGTGTTCAGCAATGCCGGCAAGAACTATATCGAGTTCGGAGATTACCAATACAACCAGTGCAAATAAGCTACTCCTGATCTAGCAGACAGCACGGACCGCCTCGGCGGTCCGTTTTTGTTTGTGCATTGCCGCTTAATGAGCCGGAACCTGCTGCAGTTCCGGCTGCTGTCCTTTGGCAAACGCCCAGGCTTCTTCGCCCTGGCGTCCGATGATGTAGTAGGTGTAACCGGATTCATCGCCGAAGAAAAACTCCGGGCTGTTATCCATGGATCGCAGCCCGTAGTTCTCCACAGGCCACTGGATTGCACCTTCGGGAAATTCTGGAAGATCGGTAAGCTTTTTCGGCAATACGCCGTTTTGCTTGTAGTAGGCATCGACCGCCGCCGCGAGCTCCGAAACCTGACTGGCGATAGGGCTTGAGACGGCTGTTTTGGGTGGCAAGAATTGAAACACCAGCAGCGAAACGACCACCAATGCCAGTATCAGCATCCCGAGCTTGGCAAGTTTTGGCCGCGATAGGCGGGGTACGGGCACCACAGCCGCGCTGGTTTTGGTTTGCCGCTGATTGGCCAAATCCTCCGGTCGGATGGCGTCTGGCATGGCCTGCGGTTTGACCGGGCTACCCGTGGACACCGAGGTCGCGGCATAGGGGTTCGTCAACGCGGCAAGGTCCTCGGCTTCAGGAATGGGTACGCTGGTTGGCTTTGGCTTCACACTGGTCCGCGGCGGGGTCGTGGCACCAGAACTCAACAGCTGATCCAACGACTCCGGCTCCGAATGTGGGGTAACGGACGTCCTGCCTGGAAACGCCGTCGGCGTCGGGGTATTTGCCATTTCCCGCCCGCCAAGCACACTGGCAATGTCTTCCTGCGCGGCAGCCGGCTTGTCGGTGCCGGTTGCCGGTTTCTTCGCTCCCGCCGTTTTCTTAGCCGGCTCGGTCCCCTTGCGGCGCTCGTTGGCCAGTCGGTGCAGGCCTTCAAAATCATCATCAGACGAAGTCACTGGTGCATCCTCATGGCGTGGAGCTCAAACATAATGCTGTCCTTTGCGCATCTGGAAAGCCTCTGGATCGAGTTTTCCTTTCGCAACTCGCTCATAGCCGGCGCCCGCTGGCCAGCTGACCCAAGGCCTCGAGATCGTCATCCTGAGAGCTCACGTGGACATCCTCAGCGGCTAATATTCAGACCAGCTGTTGTGATCCACTGTTCGGTGCCAAAGCGAATTTTCAGGCGGTCTCAAACCGCTGTTGCAATCTTTTTTCGTGCACGCAAAGGAGCATTGGAAATCGACATGCTGATTATTTTTAATGACATCACACTTGTCCTCATCGGACGTCCCTAGATACCACTCTCTGTAACTATATTCGTTGCTCGCACAGCCGCGGATAACGGTCTTGGTTCCATCCAGATGATTGGTGATGTGCATTCCGCAGACGTTGTTCGGCCACTTGCATGTCGTGGGAACGTGAATCTGCTCACAAATTTGTGCGGGGCCGGTGCATTGTTGGCATTGAACATCGGCGTAGTAATCGGCTGGACGATTACCGGTATTGGCACATCTGCCGCTGACAGGCCCCTTGCTGAAGTCAGGATCTGCCTGCCTCATATCTAGTCCATACTTATCCTTGACCCGCGGGGTGTCAGGTATCCAGATGCCATCCGGGGCGCAGGGGTTATTGGCCATGGTCGGTTTTTGTGCCTGGGGACCTGGCTGCGGACGCGGTGGCGTCGCTGCCGGAGCAGCTGGTGCGGGAGTCGACGCTGGTGCGGGAGCCGACGCTGGAGCGGCAACGGATGTCGGACCCGCCGCGGCTGGTGCCGGAGCCGGCCCGCAAACCGAGCGGGAGACGCCGGTGCTGTCTGTGGCCGTCGTCATTACCTGGCCGGCAGGGCAACTAGTGGCCGGTGGCGCAGCTTTCGCCATCGCGCTATTGCCGCCTTCCCG
>JBEAYK010000150.1:0-3784 GCA_041159305.1 Pseudomonadota bacterium | reverse complement strand
TGACGCAAAACGCCTTTGTCATCCATCACCAAACCGATCATCTGGCGGGCACTGCCATCGGCAAGCTGTTTTTCAAGCACCGGACGACCGATGAAATCCCGGCCGTCGTCGAGTGCCACGGTCCAGGCCAAGCCGGCCTCATAAGGACTGACGGCCTCATCCATGTCCTGGCCGTAGAGGGCCATGCCGGCCTCAAGGCGCAGGGTATCGCGCGCACCCAGTCCGCACGGACGCACCCCGGCCAAGCTCAGGGCTTGCCAGAAGGCGATGGCACGGTCTTCGGGAACCATGATTTCAAACCCATCCTCACCGGTGTAACCGGTGCGCGCGATGAACAGCCCGTCGGCCTCGCAGGCCACGAATTTACCAAGCGCAGCGGCAGCGGCCGCTCCTTCACTGCCGAGCAGCGACAGGACTTTGGCACGCGCATTCGGACCCTGTACCGCGACCATGGCCAGATCGGCGCGTTCCTTCAACAGGATGTCGAAACCGGCGGCCTGTGCCGTCATCCATGCCAGGTCCTTGTCGCGGGTGGACGCGTTGACGACCACACGGTAGAAGACGTCATTCATGTAATAGACAATGAGATCGTCGATGACGCCGCCGGCTTCATTGAGCATGCAGGAATAGAGCGCCTTGCCTGGAACTTTCAGTTTCTCGATGGAGTTGGCAATCAGCCGACGCAAGTAGGCGCGGGCATCGGGGCCGTGCACATCGATAACGGTCATATGCGAGACATCGAACATGCCGGCATCACTGCGGACGGCATGATGCTCTTCAATCTGGGATCCGTAATGAATGGGCATATCCCAGCCCCCGAAGTCGACCATTTTGGCGCCGGCTTCGCGGTGGGTCTGGTTGTAGATGGTTTTCTGGATCATGGCGTTTCCGAAGGCGGCGGCAAAGGCCTATTATCGCATGGCACCCCGATCAATCGGACAGACCGACCTTAAGGATGCCGTCATCCACGGCGATGACGGTGACGCGCGCGCCTTGCGGGGCATCGGGCCCATGGACCTGCCAGAAGGCATCACCGATCTGCACGCGGCCGTTACCGTTGACGATGGCCGATTCCAGCACCAGAATCCGTCCGAGCAGCTGTTCCTGTTTGCGGTTCAGCAGGGGCTGGTCGGTGCTTTCACCGGCCTTGCGGAAATAGCGCCAGTAAATGCCGACCGAGACGAATGACAGAATCACGAACACGAGAATCTGCGCCAACAACGGCACAGGAATGCCAAGGACCAGCAGCAGAAAAACCCCGGCAGCAGCGAAACCGAGCCACAGAAACAGGATGCCCGGCGCAAGCGTCTCCAGCCCGATCAGGACCAGCGCCACCACGGCCCAGAAAATGGCGGCGTTGCTCATTTGCCCTTATCCTGCGCCGGCTTTTCCAGACTGGCCTTGGCCAGCTCGGCAATACCGGCGATTGAGCCCATGACACCGGTGACTTCGGTCGGCAGGATCATCAGCTTCTGGTTCGGCGAGTCGGCGAACTTGCCGAGGGCCTCGACGTATTTCTGGGCAACGAAGTAATTGATGGCTTGGACGTCGCCCTGCGAAATCGCTGTCGATACCAATTGCGTGGCCTTGGCTTCGGCTTCGGCCAGACGTTCGCGGGCCTCCGCTTCACGGAAGGCGGCTTCTTTCTTGCCCTCGGCCTGCAGGATGGCACCCTGCTTTTCACCTTCGGCGCGGAGGATCTCGGCCTGACGCAGGCCTTCGGCTTCCAGGATGTTGGCGCGCTTCTCGCGTTCAGCCTTCATCTGCCGGGCCATGGCATCGACCAGATCGCGCGGCGGCTGGATGTCTTTCAGTTCGATGCGGTTGACCTTGATACCCCAAGGGTGCGTTGCCTGATCTACGACATTGAGCAGCTTGGCGTTGATTTCATCACGCTTGGACAAGGACTCATCGAGGTCCATGGAGCCGATGGCGGTACGGATATTGGTCATCACCAGGGCAATGGTGGCCTGCTGCAGGTCGGATACCTCGTAAGCAGCCTTGGCGGCATCCAGCACCTGGAAGAACACCACGCCATCGACTTTAACTACAGCGTTGTCCTTGGTAATCACGTCCTGTGACGGGATGTCCAGAACCTGCTCCATCATGTTCACCTTGCGGCCGATATCCTGCATGATCGGAATCAGGATGTGCAGGCCGGGCGTCAGGGTCTTGGTGTATTTGCCGAAGGTTTCGACTGTCCACTGAAAACCTTGCGGCACCATACGCACCGCTTTATAAAGAACCACCATGGCGAAAAACAACAGGGCAATATACAGAAAATTCATGGAACACCTCGGATCTTGTGTGGTCCTATTATAGGTCGATTCAATTCGGTGCGACCCTTTTCCGCCCTAGGGCATCTTGTAAACAGTGAGCCATTCAACCCACTTCGCGATCGATGTGCCGGACAGCCTGATTCAACGCGCCAAACGCGGGGATGCACAGGCTTTCGAGCAGATTTACCGCTGGTTCGAACGGCCGATTTATACCCTCGGACTGCGCCTGTGCGGGCAGCCTGCTGAGGCCCAGGAGGTTCTGCAGGACTGCATGATCAAGGTCATGACCCGGATCGGCGAATTCAATGGTCAGTCTCCGTTCTGGGGCTGGCTCCGGCAGATTGCGGTGAATGAAGCCCTGATGCGTCTCCGGCGCAGCGCGAAAGGTTTCAAGGAGGAGGATGTGTACGACTCGGATCTGGCCGACACCGGCACCGCGATGCCGCCGCAGGCGGCCGAAGCGGCGCAGATGATCGAGGCGCTGCAGACACTTCCGGCAATCACCCGCTCCGTACTCTGGCTTTACCACGTGGAAGGCTTTACCCATGAAGAAATCGCCGGACAAATGGGGAAAACACCCTCCTTTTCAAAATCGCAGCTTTCCCGCGGCACCCGAAAACTCCGTGACACCCTGGCCATCCGCCCCGCTACAGGAACCGAATCATGAACACCGCCATTGATCTGCCGAATGCACTGCGTCAATTGCCGCTGGAAACACCGGCAAGCAGTGCATGGCCCGGCCTGCAGCAACATCTGTCCCGAAAACGCGTCTGGCCGAAGCCGGCACTTGCGCTGGCCGCAAGCACCGTGCTGGCGTTGCTGCTTTGGCAATCCGGCATCCATACCGACACCCCTTCGCCGGCCGTGACCGCTCTGAGCGCCGATACCGCTGACATGCAGGTACTGATGGATCGCTCCGCACTGCTGGAAAAAGCGTTCTACGCCCAGCAGGATGATGCCATCTCCAGCGCCAGCGTCATCGCCGCCAATCTCGACATCGAAGACCAGCTGGCTGCCATTGATGCCGGTCTTTCGCAACAGCCTTCACCCGAAGAAGCCCGCGCGCTCTGGCAGCAACGCGTCAACCTTCTCGACCAAGGCCTGCAACTCAACCGTACCAATGCCGACTTCAACGCGGTCGGCCGCAATTTCGACCTGGCTCTAGCCAGCACCAACTGAACCATATCCCTCAAGGAGATTTCCATGTTCACCCCGAAAAACCTCATTCCGCTGATACTCGCCGCAGGCTTTATTTCCACGACAGCTTACGGACAAACCACGAAAGCCTCTGCCGATGAGCAGAAAGCCGCGCGCGCGGAAATCGAGCAGTTGAGCAAGCGCATCCAGGAGCTGTCCAAAAAACTCGGCCCGGGTGACCAGATGCAGATCACCATCATCGAAACCAAGCGCGACAGCGAAACCGGCATGGTCGAGCGCAGCGTCACCACCACCGCACCCGCAGGCAAGGGACCGGGTTGGACTGAAGACAAACGCGGCGCTAAGCG
>JBEAYK010000149.1:0-5392 GCA_041159305.1 Pseudomonadota bacterium | reverse complement strand
ACCGCGTTGAAATCGCGCACCATGCGCGGATACGGGCTGGGACCGGCGGCAGTGCCGATGATGTAAAAGGTGTCCTGGATGTTGGACACCCAATCGCGCATCGCTTCGTTCAGGGCGTCTTTCAGGGTTTTCGAACCGGAGGTGACCGGCACCACCTCGGCACCCAGCAGTTTCATGCGGAATACGTTGATGGCCTGGCGCTCGATATCCACCGAGCCCATGTACACCACGCACTTCAGGCCCAGGCGTGCGGCCACGGTGGCCGAGGCCACGCCGTGCTGTCCGGCACCGGTTTCGGCGATGACCCGGGTCTTGCCCATGCGCTTGGCCAGCATGGCCTGGCCGATGGTGTTGTTGATCTTGTGCGCGCCGGTATGGTTCAGGTCTTCGCGCTTGAGCAGGATGTGCGCGCCGCCGACATGCTCACTTAAGCGTTTGGCTTCGTAAATCGGGCTCGGGCGGCCCACATAATGGGCGTAATCGAAGGCCAATTCGGCCTTGAAGGCCGGATCGGCCTGGGCCGCTTCGTAGGCCCGTTCCAGCTCGGCCAAGGGCGCCATCAGGGTTTCGGACACGAATCGGCCGCCGTAAACGCCGAAATGGCCTTCGGCATCGGGGTACTGGGAATAATCGAGGGGGGTATTGGGCAGGGTATCCATAGGCTTCTATTATCGTTCATCCGCATGTGCAGCGCGGATGAAATCCCGCATTTTCATGGCATCTTTGACGCCCGGCGCCGATTCAATCCCGCTCGACACATCCACCGCATAAGGCTTCACGGTGGCGATGGCTTCAGCCACATTTACAGGCGTAAGGCCGCCGGCCAGGTAAATCGGCTTATCCAGTGATGGCAGATTTTTCCATGCGAAGCGTTCGCCCTGCCCGCCCAATTGGCCGGGTGCATGGCCATCGAGCACGAAGGCCTGCGCGCTAGGGTAATCTTTCTGACGCTGGCTGATATCGCCAGCGCCCTCGCCCATCGCCATCGCTTTGATGAACGGCATCCCGAACTGCGCACAGAACGCATCGGCTTCATCGCCATGGAATTGCAGCAGACTCGGCTGCAGGGCTTGGATGACTGCTCGCACAGTGTCGGCATCCGGGTTTACGAATAAGGCGACCAGATCGATGTGCTTCGGAATGGCTGCGCGCAGGGCCGGCATCGCTTCCAGCGGCACATGGCGTTTGCTGCCCGGCACATGCACCACGCCGATGGCGTGCACGCCCAGCGAGGCGGCCAGCGCGGCGTCTTCGGCGCGGGTGAAACCACAGAATTTGATGCGCACGCTCATTTCAGCGTGACCGCTTCGGGCAGGCCCCACTCCGGCGGATACAGCGCGCCGAGAAACATCAGGCCTTCGGCAGGCGCAGTCGGTCCGGCCACCGTGCGGTCGCGGCCATCGAGCAGGGTTTTCATCCAGTCCACCGGCTGTTCGCCCTTGCCAATCAACAACAGGCTGCCGACCAGATTACGCACCATATGGTGCAGGAAGGCGTTGGCCTGCACATCGAAATAAATCGTGTCGCCTTCGCGACTGACATCGAGCCGGTGCAGGTTGCGGTTCGGGTGCTTGGCTTGGCACAGAATTTTCTGCGCTGCCTCATGCATGCGCGTGGCATCGAGTTCTTCCCGGCTCCAGCTCAGGAACTGGCGGTTGATGGCCGGCTTGACCGGGCGAATCAGCAGGCTGTAACGGTAGCGGCGCGCGCGGGCGCTGTAACGGGCGTGGAAATCGTCGGACACCGGTTGCATCCAGAGTGCGCGGATGCTGTCGGGAAGCCGTGTGTTGGTGCCGAGCACCCAGGCGCGGGCATCACGCGGGGCATCGGAATCGAAATGCACTAGCTGGCAACGGGCCGACACGCGGGCATCGGTTCGCCCGGAACAGACGACTTCGATAGGAGCATCGGCAACGAAGGACACGGCCTTTTCGACCGCAGCCTGAATCGTTTCACCGGTATCGTGTTTCTGCCAGCCCATGAACGGGCTGCCATCGTACTCCAAGGCCATCGCGTAACGCATACATCGTCCTATCGCGGGCGCCGCGCGCTCACATGGTATGGGTCGGCGAATCGGAATCCATCATGCCGGCCAGGGTGGCCTCGATTTTATGGCGGATCTCATGGTTCTCGGCGGCATCGCTGAGCTGAACGCCGACGCCGGGGCGGCGGCCGCCCATTTGACCCATCGGCGAAACCCAGACCACTTTGCCGACCACGGGCAGTCGGGCCTTGTCTTCCATGAAGGTGACCATCAGGAACACCTCATCACCCAGATGGTAACGCTTGGGTGTTGGCACGAAAATGGCGCCGCCTTTCACATAGGGCATATAGGCGCTATACAGCTCCTTCCGGTCCTTGATCTGGAGCGAAAGCAATCCTTGCTTGGCAGTCGGTGTGGCCATGGTCGTGTCCTATCGGAAATCCTGCAGCAGTTGCCGCCATTCCAGCATCCGTCCGGCCAGGCCGAGATCGTGACGCAGGGGCTGACTTAAGCTTAACCGCAAACGGTTGATGCCATCAATCCATTCCTTCAGGCGCTCGACGGCCTGCGGGGGCTTTACGCCCACGGCCGCCTGTGCCGCCCAGGTCCGGGCCAGACCGTATGCAATCTGTGCCGCGAACAGCAGACGCAGATCGGCACGTTCATCAGCCAACCATTTGCGGGCGATGGCGGCCGGGCCGGTCTGGTTCTTCACGCAGGCCGCAAGATCAGCGCGAACCTCTTGATACAGGGCAGAGCCGCCGTTGCCGGCCCATTCCAGGGCCAGTCCTGGATTACCGCCGGCCATGGCGAGCAAAGCCTTGGCATCGGCATCCGCGAGGCGATTCTGTTTCAACCATGCCAGTGCCGTGGCGGTGTCCGGGCATGCCATTTCGATGCGCTGGCAGCGGCTACGGACCGTGGCCGGAAGCGCCTTGGGCTGGTCGGTGACCAGAATCAGGTAGCGCCCGGGCATGGGTTCTTCCAGGGTCTTCAGCAGCGCATTCGCCGCCTGCGCATTCAACCGGTGCGCGGTTTCGATGATGACCACGCGTGGGCCGGCCAATTGCGCAGTCAAGGCCAGCCATTCGGACATGTCGCGGATCTGGTCAACGCCGATGGCGGTTTTCAGCTTCCCGGTTTTTTCATTGAGCTCGATGCCGATCTGCCGGAAATCGCCATGACTGCCCTGCTCGAAACGCTGGCAGGCCGTGCAAACCGAGCACGCCGACTCGGCATCGCCGGCCTGCTGGCACAGAAGGCGCTTGGCCAAAGCCCGCGCCAGCTCCAATTTGCCGAGATGGGCTTCGCCCTGCAGCAGCTGGGCATGGCCGAGACGTTGTGACCGGAAAGCGGTCACTGCACGGTCAAATAATGGCTGTTGCCACGCGCTGAGGCTCATGCCTTCATCCAGCGACTGACCGCCGCGAGGACCTGCCGCACGACATCATCCTGTGGCTGCGAGGCATCGATGATGACGATACGCTCCGGCTCCTGCCCGGCCCGCTGCCGATAGGTTTCGCGCACGCGCTGAAAAAAGTCGGTACGCTCTTGCTCGATGCGGTCCAAAGCCTGCCCACGGGCTTGTGCGCGTGCCATGCCCTGCTCCACGCCCAGATCGAGCAGCAAGGTCAGATCGGGGCGGATACCAACGAAATCGCGCTCGAGTGCTTCGATCTGCGCCAGTGGCAAACCGCGACCCCCACCCTGATAGGCGAAGCTGGCATCGGTGAAACGATCGGTCAGCACGTAATGTCCTTCTGCCAACGCCGGACGGACCAGCTCCTGCACCAACTGCGCGCGCGATGCGAACATCAGCAGTAATTCCGCCTCCGGCACGATGCGGTGATCTGGCGATAACAGCACTTGGCGGATACGCTCGCCGACTTCCGTGCCACCCGGTTCACGGGTACCGATGACCGTGATGCCGGCATCACTGAGGAACTGGCGGATGGCGTTGAACACCGTCGTTTTACCGGCGCCCTCGCCGCCTTCGATGCTGATGAGTTTTCCGGAATTCTGGGGCATGTCAGGGCTTCAACTGATAGGTTTTCACCGCTTTGCGGTGCTGCTCGTAAGTGGCAGAGAACACATGACCGCCGTCGCCGGTGGCCACGAAGAACAAGGACTCGCCCGGCGCCGGATGTGCTGCCGCCTCCAGCGCGGCGCGCCCGGGCATCGCGATCGGTGTCGGCGGCAAGCCATGCATGCGGTAGGTGTTGTAAGGGGTCACGGTCTGCAGGTCTTTTTTTCGGATATTGCCATCATACGTGTCACCGATGCCGTAGATGACGGTGGGGTCGGTTTCCAGACGCATGCCTTTCTGCAAGCGGCGCACGAACACGCCGGAAATCTGAGGGCGCTCCTCGGCTTTGCCGGTTTCCTTTTCGACAATCGAAGCCAGCGTAAGCAGTTCATCCGGAGTCTTCAGCGGTAGACCGAAATCGCGTCCGTTCCAGCTCGCGGCCAACGCGACGTCCATGGCCTCGGCCGCCTGCCGCAACAGATCACTGCGTTTTCCGGATTTCGGCACGAAGTAGGTATCGGGCAGGAAGCGGCCTTCGGGATGCACGCCTTTGCGGCCCAATAGCGTCATGATGTCGCTGTCGGATTTGCCGGTGAGGTCGTCATCGAGATCGGGCAAGGCGGCCAACTCGGCACGCATTTGCCGGAAACTGCGTCCCTCGACCAAAGTGTATTTCACCCGGGCGGTATCACCACTTGCCAGCATGACTAGCACACCGGCGGGCGTGATGCCATTCTTGAATTCATAATCACCGACACGGATTCGGCCGGCCATGTCCATCTGCAGGGCCAGCAGCTTCCATTGCCAATCCCAACCCTGGCTAATGCCTGAAGCACGCAGCTTCGGCAATACGCGGTTCAAGCCATCGCCATTGGCGACCGTCACCATCGCTGTTGCAGGAAGCGGCAAAGGAGTCTGTCCGAAATCACGCAAGCGCAGATATCCGAACACACTGAGCGCGATTGCCAGCATCACGGTGAGAAAAAAGTATTTGCGCCAGCGGTTTTTCTTGGCCATGCCTTACTCGTCAGCAAAAAACGGATGGGCGTCCAGAAAGCGCTGTTGCAGCGCGTCCAAGGCCACGTGGCCGATGATCGGAACAGATCCGATTCGGCGGACCTCCATGATACCGCGAACGGCATTGCACAGAAAAACCGCATCGGCGGCATCCATACCGGAACGCGTAAGCGGACCAATGCGGACATGCTCCAGCATGGACAGCAGATGTTCCCGGGCAATGCCGGCAATGCCGCATTGCGAGAGTTCAGGCGTTTGCCACTGCCCACCCGCATACACAAACACATTCGCGGCAGTAGCGCAGACCACATGGCCATCGCGATCGCACATCAGCCCTTCGGCATAGCCGGAATCGGCGCATTCGC
>JBEAYK010000148.1:0-3870 GCA_041159305.1 Pseudomonadota bacterium | reverse complement strand
GGTCAGGGCCACGCCGCCGAATGCAAAAGTCGCCGGCGGTTTCGTAGAGATCCAAAATGCCGGAAAAAGTGCGGATCGCCTGGTTTCGGCGAGCAGCGATGTTGCCGAACGCGTTGAAATCCATGAAATGAAAATGGCCGGCGAGGTCATGCAGATGCGCCAACTGACCGAAGGTCTGGCCATTCGGGCCGGCCAGAGCGTGCAACTCAAACCGGGCAGCTATCACCTGATGTTGATGGCACCGAAAAAGCCGATTGCCGAGGGCCAGAAAGTCACCATCACGCTGGTTTTCGAAAAAGCCGGCAAGCGGGCTGTTGAATTCACCGCCGCCAAGCAGCCGCCCATGGCTGCATCCGATTCTGCGCATAAGCACTAAAGCACGCAGCATTTCCCCGCTGGTATTCACACCGGGTTAACCCGGGCTATCCGACACTGAGGACAACTCAACGACGGATGCATGACCATGACTTCACAGGAACAACACGCCCTGCTCGCCATCAGCCTGCATGCCGCCTTCGCCGACGGCAGCAAGGATGCACGGGAACGCGACCAGATCAAACAGATCGCTGAAAGTCTGGTGCCGGATGGCAGTATCAACATGGCCGGGCTCTACCAAGACGTGCTGCTGAAGCGGCGCACCTTGGAACACAGCGCTGCCCTTCTGGAAAGCCATGAAAGCCGGCAGCTGGCCTATGAAATGGCGGTGTGCGTCTGTGATGCCGATGGCGTGCGCAGCGTAGCCGAGAATGATTTTCTTGAATCGCTGCGCGTTCTGCTGAAAATTGATGCCGCGCAGGCACAGTCCTTCGCCAACGAGGCTGACGCCCTGGCCGAGGCCCCCTTGGTTGCCGTGCCCCTGGAATCCGGTCCATCCGTTGATAACGCAGCCCTGGATAAGTCGGTGCTTAATTATTCCATTCTCAACGGCGCGCTGGAACTGCTGCCGCAATCCCTGGCCTCAATGGCCATTCTGCCCTTGCAGATGAAGATGGTGTATAGCATCGGAAAAGCGCACGGCTATGAACTCGACCGCGAGCACATCAAGGATTTCGCGGCCACGCTCGGCGTCGGCATGACTGGCCAGTATGTCGAGCAGATGGGACGGAAACTGCTCGGTGGCCTGCTCGGCAAAGTCGGCGGCGGCATGCTCGGCAGCCTGGGCGGTGCGGCAACCGGCGCGGCGTTTTCCTTCGCCACCACCTACGCGCTGGGCAAGGTCGCCCAGCAGTATTACGGCAACGGCCGCAGCATCGATGCTGCCGGGCTGAAACAGGTGTTCGCGCAGATGTTCTCGCAGGGCAAACAGATGCAGGGCCAATACCGCGCACAGATCGAACAGAAGGCGCAGACCATCGATGTCACGCAATTACTGGCGATGGTCAGGCGTGGCTGATTCAGGCACCGCCGGCTTGGCAACGCTCAGCGCTTGGCTGCCGCCAAGGTCGCCGACAGCGTGAGTCCGGTTTCCGGATTGACGAAACCCGGCGCGATCTGTGCCAGCGGTTCCAGCACGAAGGCATGTTTGAGTTCGGGTCGCGGAATCTGCAGATTGCCCGGGCCGTTCAGAATCAGATCGTCGAAGAAGATGATGTCAATGTCGAGCGTGCGGCTGGAAAAGCGCGGCACATCGCGGCGGCGGCCATGCGCGTCCTCCAAAGCATGCAGCCATTGATCCAACGCGTAGACATCCCAGTCGGTGTCGATGATGGCGGCGCCGTTGATGAAATCCGGACCGTCGAAGCCGACGGCTTTGGTTCGCATCCAATCCGAGAGTACGATCGTGCCGAAGGCTTCCCGCAGGGCCTGCACGGCAGCGGCCAAATGCGTTTCCGGCTCCTGGTTGGAGCCCAGACTTAAATACGCTTTAGGCATCCGCGCGCGAACGCTCGATTTTCACACCGACGGCTTTGGCGCCACGCACCGCACCGATTTTGCTGAGCTTGAGTGAGACCTGACTGACCTTGAATTCGGTCAGAATAATCTCGCAGCAACGCTCGGCCAGGGTTTCCACCAGCCCGAAACTGGATTCCGAGACGAACTGGATCAGGCGTTTGCTGACTGCCTTGTAATCGAGGGTATGGGTGATGTCATCGCTGGCGGCCGGAATGCGGTTGTCGAACGCCATCTCGATGTCGAGCACGATCGGCTGCTTGATGGTGCGCTCCCAATCGTAAATGCCGATCACGCATTCGATTTCGAGGGCTTCGATGAAGACTTTATCCATGGCCGCAGTTTATCCGAGTGCAGGTGAAAGCGGCGGCAAGCCGGCCAGATCCCAGCGCGGTGCGCAGGCCACCACCGGCGGCTCGCTCTGCCCGGCCTGCAAACGCAGGCAACCGGCATAGGCGATCATGGCGCCATTGTCGGTGCACAGATCGGGACGCGGGAAAAATACCCGGGCACCGCGCTGCGCGGTGCGTTCCTGCAACTGCGCGCGCAGGTAGCGGTTGGCACCGACACCGCCGGCCACCACCAGACGCGTGCATCCGGTGCGCTCGAGGGCGCGCTCGCATTTGATGGCCAAGGTATCGACCACCGCCTGCTCGAATGCCAGCGCGATATCGGCCATATCCTGCTCGGTCTTCGTGCTGGCCTGCCAGGCCAACAACACTTGGGTTTTCAGGCCGGAAAAGCTGAAATCCAGATCCGGCCGGTTGACCATGGGCCGGGAAAACCGGAACACCCCAGAACGGCCCTTAAGTGCCGCAGTCGCCAGTTGTGGACCACCCGGGTAGGGCAAACCCATTAATTTGGCGGTTTTATCAAAGGCCTCGCCGGCGGCATCGTCCAGGGTCTCGCCCAGCAGCTGGTAGTCGCCCAAGGCTTTCACCCACATCAGCTGGGTATGCCCGCCGGACACCAACAAGGCCACGAATGGCGGCTCGGGCGGGTCCGCCTCCATCAGCGGGGCGAGCAGATGGCCCTCCATATGGTGCACGGCAATGGCCGGGACCCCAAGCGCCCAGGCCAAGGCCCGGCCGGTGGCGGCCCCCACCATCAGCGCCCCGACCAGCCCCGGGCCGGCGGTATAGGCCACGCCATCCAGATCGGCCGGAGTCAGGCCGGAGTCGGCCAAGGTCTGGCGGATCAGGGGCAGCAGCTTACGCACATGGTCGCGGCTGGCCAGCTCCGGGACCACCCCGCCATAGGCCGCATGCAGGTCGATCTGGCTATACAGCGCCTGCGCCAGAAGCCCGCGGTCACTGTCATACAGCGCCACGCCGGTCTCGTCACAGCTCGATTCGATGCCCAATACCCGCATGCTCTATCCTGAATGGCCCGCCTGGCGGGTTGCCAAAAAGCGGCAATCCTTGTATGATAACCGGCTCTCTGGCAGGAAAACATGTCCGCCGGGAAATCCCCTTTTTGGAGTTACCATGCCTTCTGTAAAAGTCCGCGAAAACGAACCGTTTGAATTTGCCTTGCGCCGTTTCAAGCGCACCTGCGAAAAAGCCGGTGTCTTGGCCGATACCCGCAAGAAAGAGTTCTACGAAAAGCCGACGCAGGAACGCAAGCGCAAAGCCGCCGCCGCCGTGAAGCGTCAGGCCCGCCGCAGCTCGCGCGATATCACCAAGCGCCAGCGTTTGTATTGATTCCCCGCTGAGCCGCCCGGCTCGCGCCCCAAAGCCGGTTACGCAATGCGTATCCGGCTTTTTGTGTTTATACCGCCCACCGATTACGGAGCCCGCCATGACCTTGAAAGCACAACTGACCGAAGACATGAAAACCGCCATGAAGGCCGGTGAAAAAGACCGTCTCGGCGTCATCCGCCTGATCAATGCCGCCATCAAGCAGAAAGAAGTCGATGAGCGCATCGAAATGACCGATGAGCTGGTTCTGGCTGTGCTCGAGAAAATGCTGAAGCAGCGC
>JBEAYK010000147.1:0-3928 GCA_041159305.1 Pseudomonadota bacterium | reverse complement strand
TCCTGTATGACCGAATCCGCCGGTACCGCGTTCGCTCTCGACGAACGTCTCGACCTGACGGAATTGCACCCGCAGTACGGGCATGAAAACAAGTTGGGCGATCCGGTCACCGGGCTGAATGGTCTGCGACGAACCGCCGCGGTTCCAGAGGCTGACCATGAGCGGCCCTTGGTAGTCGGCATCGATGAGACCGACACCGTTGCCGAGCACCAGTCCCTGCTTATGACCGAGTCCGGAGCGCGGCAGAATGTGCGCGCAAACGCTGGCATCGCCGATATGGATGGCCATACCGGTCGGAATCAGTTGGCAATCGCCGGGTTGCAGGGTCAGGGCCTGATTGAGCATGGCACGAAGATCCAGCCCCGCTGAATGCGCGGTTGCATAGTCTGGCAGAGGAAATTCAGTGCCCAAACGGGCATCCAGAATACGGAAATCAACGCTCAGCGCGTGATTCATGGCAAGTGCTCCCGCAGAATATCCAAGAGCGCGTCGGCGGCCTGGCGTTTGGTGGTGTGATCAATGACGTGTCGGCCGGAACGGGTGAATACGGTCAGCGCGTTGTGATTGCTCTCAAATCCCGATCCGGACAAGCCAACGACATTGGCGGCAATGGCATCGAGGCGCTTGTATTGCATTTTTTCCTGTGCGTATTCGTCAAGGTTCTCGGTTTCAGCGGCAAATCCGATCACATGCTTCGGGCGCATCGGACTGCCTGAGACTGCAGCCAGAATATCCTGCGTGCGCTCCAAGGCAAGCGCAGCGTCAGAATCGGATTTCTTGATTTTGGCGACACTGACCGTTTTCGGCCGGTAATCGGCCACTGCAGCGGCGGCAATGAAGGTATCGACTCCGGAAAGCTCGACCATGACCGCGTCATGCATCTGTGCCGCACTGCGGACATCAATCCGACGCACGCCGAACGGGGTTATCAGGGCAACAGGACCGGCAACCAGAACCACTTCCGCGCCCTGCGCTGCTGCCGCCTCGGCAAGCGCGAACCCCATTTTTCCCGAACTGCGGTTACCCAGAAAACGGACCGGATCGAGATCTTCATATGTCGGACCGGCGGTAATCAGCAGTCGCCGACCCCGCCATGGCTGCGGAATGTCGGCAACCACCTCGATCAGCTGCGCCGGTTCGAGCATGCGTCCTTCGCCGGTTTCGCCGCAGGCCTGCTCGCCACTGGCCGGGCCATGGATTCGGAATCCACGGGCGCGCAGGAGTGCCACATTGTCCTGCGTCGCCGGATTGGCCCACATCACCCGGTTCATCGCGGGTGCCAGATGCACCGGTGCTTCGGTGGCCAGGCACAGCGTGCTCAGCAGATCATTGGCATGGCCGCCGGCAATTCGCGCCAAGGTATCGGCACTGGCCGGGGCAATCAGAACAACATCGGCCCATCGCGCCAGCTCGATGTGGCTCATGGCCGCTTCCGCGGCTTCGTCCCAGAGGCTGCTGCGGACCGGGTGTCCGGATAAGGCCTGCAGGGTGGTCGGTGTCACGAAACGTTCGGCGGCGGCCGTCATCACCACACGCACTTCGGCGCCGGCCTTGCGCAGGCCGCGCACGAGTTCAGCGCACTTGTAGGCGGCAATGCCGCCAGTGACGCCCAACAGAACATGCTTTCCGTCCAATGATGTCACCCAGTTTCCCCGACACGGTCTTGCGCATTAGCTTAACCGAAAAGCCAGCGGATTCCGACAGATGGCGGCAAATCCCGGGGGCACACTAAACGCATGGACAAGCCCGCACGCCCCTTATGTATTACCCTGCAGAACAAAGCACTGGCACATGGCATTGCCGCCCTCACTGAGCAGGAATTGCTGCAACTGATCGGTGCGCCGCAGCGCGCTGCACTGGCTCTGCCGGATGCGCTCTCCAGTCCGGAGGCTCTCCGGGCGCTGAAGCAAAGCGCCATCGGCGAATTCAGCCGGCATTACCGGATTGGCATCGGAACGGCCTGCAGATTGGCCGTTAGTCTCGAGCTCGGAACCCGTTATTGGAGCCAGCCGTTGCAGCCCGGGCAGGCGCTGAATGACCCCCAGCAGGTGCGGCACTGGCTGCGGACGGAACTGCGCGACCGGCAACGGGAAATTTTCGGCTGTCTGTTCCTGGATGCGCGCCACCGCTTGATCCGCTACGAAGAATTGTTTGCCGGCGGTCTCGACGGTGCCGAAGTGCATCCCCGGATTGTCGTCCAGCAGGCGCTCCGGCATCAGGCGGCGGCGGTGCTGCTGGTCCACAACCACCCCAGCGGGCACCCGGAGCCGAGCGCCGCCGACCACGCCCTGACCGTGCGGCTGAAACAGGCGCTGGCACTGGTTGACATCCGCGTGCTCGATCATTTCATCGTGGCCGGCAATACGGTGACCTCCTTCGCTGAACGCGGCTGGCTCTGAAACGCGTCCGGATGCGTCCGGCGGCCGGTTCGGGCTACAATAACGGTCTCCTATGGAATCCGAACCCCGCCCGTGAAAGACCATCTCCGTGAACTGGTGGCGCAAGCCCTCCTCGACCTGCGCCGCGAGGGCAAAATCCCCGCCGACCTGGAACTGCCCGAGTACGTCATCGAGCGCACCAAATCGCGCGAACACGGCGATTACGCGACCAATATCGCGCTGCTGCTCGCCAAGCGCATCGGCATGAACCCGATGGCGTTGGCCGAAACCCTGATCGAAAGCATGGATGCCAATGACGAATCCAAGCATATCGAGAAAGTCGCAGTCGCCAAGCCCGGCTTCATCAATTTCACCATTTCACGGCGCTGCCTGCTGTCCACCGTCCGTCGCGTGTTCGAAGCCGGTGCCGAATTCGGCCGGCAGCCGGCCGGTTCGCGCGAGTCGATTACCGTGGAATTCGTTTCGGCCAATCCGAACGGACCCCTGCATGTGGGACACGGCCGCGGCGCCGCCTACGGCGCGACCGTCGCCAACCTGCTGGAAGCCGCCGGACACGGCGTCCAACGCGAATATTATGTCAATGATGCCGGCCGCCAGATGGACATCCTGGCCATCAGTGTGTGGCTGCGTTACCACGAATTGTGCGGCGTGGCCGTGCGCTTCCCCGACAACGGTTATAAAGGCGATTACGTCATCGACATTGCACGCACGTTGCGGGCACAGGAAGGCGACCGTCTGCGTTTCGGCGCCCTCGACATCTTCGAAGGCGTTCCTGATGACGAAGGCCAGGGCGGCGACAAGGAAAAACACGTTGATGCGCTGATTGCCAATGCCCGTCGCCTGCTCGGCGACGCCGACTACCGCCTGGTGTTCAATGCCGGCCTGGATTTCTGCCTGACCGACATCCGCAACGATCTGCACGGCTTCGGCGTCGATCATGACAGTTTCTTCTCCGAACGCTCGCTCAGCGTCGACGGTTATGTCCAGCGTGCTGTGGACATCCTGCGCGCGAACGGCCATCTGTATGAACAGGATGGAGCGCTCTGGTTCCGCGCCACCGATTTCGGCGATGACAAGGACCGCGTGGTCATCCGCGACAACGGCGTCTCCACCTACTTCGCCTCCGACATCGGCTACCTGCTGTCGAAATTCGAACGCGGTTTCGAACGCGCGCTGTACATCTTCGGCGCCGATCACCACGGCTACATCGTGCGCCTGAAAGCGGCAGCCAAAGGACTCGGCCTGGACGAATCCAAAATCGAAATCCAGCTGGTGCAGTTCGCCATTCTTTACCGCGGCGGCGAGCGCGTGCAGATGTCGACCCGTGCCGGCAGTTTCGTGACCCTGCGCGAACTGCGCGAGGAGGTCGGCAACGATGCCGCGCGCTTCTTCTATGTGATGCGCAGCAACGACCAGCATCTGGATTTCGACCTCGACCTGGCCAAAAGCCATTCGAAAGAAAACCCCGTCTATTACATCCAGTACGCGATCACCCGCTCGGCCGGCCTATTCCGCAAACTGCGCGAGAA
>JBEAYK010000146.1:0-3930 GCA_041159305.1 Pseudomonadota bacterium | reverse complement strand
TTGCTGGGCCTCGGGCAGCTCGCCGGAAAATCCGAACTGATCGCCATGGCCTCCGTCGGGGTCTCGCGCCTGCAGATCGCCATCGGCGCACTGCTGCCGATTGTGTTGCTGTCCGGTGCGATGATCATCACCAATGAAACCGTCGGCATCGCCAGTGAAAAGCAGGCGCTTAGTCTGAACAGCCACAAAGCCAGCAAGTTCACGCTGGCCCGTTACTCCGGCGTGTGGGCTAAAGACGGCGATCTGTATTTCAATGCCCGCTCCGGCTCGGCCAAAGGCAGTGGCGGCGAGGCCTGGCTGGAATTGGCCGACGTCCGCCTGTACCGGGTCGGCAAAGACGGCGCGCTGGCCTCCATCACCCAGGCCAAATCGGCCAGTAACCAATCCGATCACTGGCAGTTGAACGATGTGCAGCGCACCACCTTCAAACCGGATTCGGTGCTGCTCGAGCGCATGGGCCAGATTCCCTGGAAAACCCAGATCACCAACGAATCCCTAGAGGCCACGCTATCGAATCCGGGCAATCTGAGTCTGGGTGAGCTGCGCAGCAACATCGATTACCTCGAGCGCAACAAGCTCGATGCCCGCGTGTTCACCACGGCCTATTGGGGGCGTTTGTTCTATCCGTTCAAAATCGCGCTGCTGTGCCTTTCGGTGCTGCCGTTCGCGTTCGGCTCGCTGCGCTCAGGCGGTCTGGGCAAGAGCCTGTTTCTCGGCATCGTGGTCGGCGTCAGTGCCATGCTGCTCGAACGTCTGTTCGTCAGTCTGTCCGATGTGTACCGGTTCGACGTGCGCTTGGCCTATGTGTTGGCGCCGCTGAGCGTGTTCGCGTTGTGCTGGGGTTATCTGGCCAAACGGATTTAAGCTTGGCGCCGTACCAACAGCGTACCGGCGGCCAGATCATGCAGTCCGCGGCGCTGGCCATCGAACAGACACCACAACAGCGATAACCCGAGACTGAGGCTGGTCACCGCGTAACGGATCATCAATGCGCGCCAGGACGGCCGATTGCCCTCAGCGGTAACGACCTGCAGACGCCAGGGTTTCATGCCGATGGTTTGCCCGCCGCGTCGCCAAGACACGACCGCGTAGGCACCAATGACCGCCCACAGGGCGATGAACACCAGCAGTGCCGCCGGGGTGCCGGGTTCGACCGGACGATGATCCGGTTTCAGCGCCAGGGACAGGGCACTGACGACAAACAGGAACGCAATGGAAATCACCACATCGTAGACCAAGGCCAGCAGGCGCCAGCCAAGATGGGCGGGAACGGCAGTTGTGCGGGAAGGGGACTCGGACATGCGCATTAGCATAGCGGTGAACCGGCATCCGCGCTAAGCTTTTCGGCATGAGTGCCAAAACCAATGCCATCCGCCAGCGCGCCCGTGCCCGCGACGCCGTTGCCGCCGATACCTGCGCCCAGGTCGATGTCGCCCTCGAGCGCCTATGGGCCGAGCATGGCCTGTCGGCCGCCACCCTGGCCGGCTATCGCCGGGATCTTTTGGGCTTGGCCGGTTTTCTGGAAACCCGCGGCAAAGGCCTTGATGCGGCCGCGCAGGCCGATCTGTTCGATTACCTCGGTTGGCGGGTGAGCCAAGGCTATGCCGCCAAAAGCAATGCCCGTTTGCTGTCGAGCCTGCGGGCTTTTTACGCCTTGAAAAAACGCAACGGCGACATCAACGAGGATCCGACCCGTCTGTTGGAAATGCCGCGCCTGCCGCGACCGGTGCCGAAAGCGCTGTCCGAGTCACAGGTGGAGGCGCTGCTGCGTGCCGACAGCGGCGAGGCCCCGGAACACCTGACGCTGCGCGCCATGCTGGAATTGATGTACGCCTGCGGGTTGCGCGTCAGCGAACTGGTGGAGTTGCCGGCGGCGGCGGTCAATCTGCGCCAAGGCCTGTTGCGGGTCATGGGTAAAGGCAGCAAGGAGCGTCTGGTGCCGATGGGCGAAGAAGCCCAGCACTGGCTGGAACGCTATCTGCAAGCGGTGCGCCCGGCCCGGGTCGGCAAGCGCTCGGTCGCTGTCCTGTTCGTCGATACCGGCGGGCACGGCTGGACCCGGCAGCAGTTCTGGTCGGCCTTGAAGCGCCGCGCGCAATCGGCCGGGGTCGATCCGGCGCGGGTCAGCCCACATGTGCTGCGGCACAGTTTCGCCACCCATCTGCTCAACCACGGCGCCGATCTGCGGGCTCTGCAGATGCTGCTAGGTCACAGCTCGCTGTCGAGCACCCAGATTTACACCCTGATTGCCAAAGAAGGCCTGAAGAAAATGCACCGCGCCCACCATCCGCGCGGCTGAGCCGTCCGTCCCCTCCGTCCGGCCGTTCGTCCCGCGCTGTCGCGGCGTTCACGTTCAATGTGGCAGAATAAAGCTCTGTTGAAATCGGACCTTTATCCCATGACCTTTTCCCGAATCCTGATGGCGTCCTTGTTGATGTTCAGCCTGCCGGCCTGCTCCCAAAGCACCGCCCCGGCGCCGGCCAAGAAAGCTGCCACTCCGGCTGCTGCCGGGGATGCCGCCATCCGTCAGTCGCTCACCAACGTGGTGCCGAATGTGAAAATCACCGCCATCCGGCCTTCGCCGCTGGCCGGTGTCAAGGAAGTCGTGGTCGATGGCCAGATTCTGTACGTCAGCAACGACGGCAAACTGTTGTTCCAGGGATCGATCATCGACCTGAACACGCGCACCAACCTGACCGAGGCCAGTGAGGCGGGAGAGCGCCGCATCATTCTCGCCGCCGTTCCGGCCGCGCAAAAAATCAGCTTCGCCCCGGCCAAGCCGAAATACCGCATTACCGTGTTCACCGACATCGACTGCGGTTACTGCCGCAAGATGCACGAGCACATGGCCGAGTACAACAAGCTCGGCATCGCTGTCGATTACCTGTTCTTCCCGCGCGCCGGTCTGGGTTCTGAGTCGTTCCAGAAAGCGGTGAACGTCTGGTGCGCGCCCGACCGCAAAGTGGCGATGACCTCGTCCAAAGCCGGCAAGACCCTGCCCAAGAAAAACTGCAGCAATTTCGTGACCGCTGATTACAGTCTGGGCCAGAAAATCGGCGTGGACGGCACCCCGGCCGTATATGCCGCCAATGGCGCCCAGATCGGGGGCTATCTGAATCCGGCCGATATGCTTAAAGCGCTGGAAAAGCAGAATAAATAACGGAATGAGAAGGCAATGGCCGTGAAAATGCGGCCGGCTTGGGGCTGATAAGGTAAAATGTGGGGCTAAAACCCCCTCAGCGTGCAGCCATGATCGTTCTTGAAGGCCTCCCGGCCTTATCCGCTTTCCGACGCGACCGTCTCCAAGCCCGACTGCAACAGATCGTTCCCGATGCCAGCATCGTCGGCGCCTGGCACCTGTATTTCGTTGATACACACGCGGAATTGCACGATACCGCCACCCTCGGCCGCATTCTGGAAGGCTGCATTGGCCGGGTCGACCCTCTGACCGGCGCGGTCTCGCGCATCGTCACGCCGCGTCTGGGTACCCGTTCGCCATGGTCGAGCAAGGCCACCGAAATTCTGCAGGGCGCCGGCTT
This sequence comes from Pseudomonadota bacterium, assembly GCA_041159305.1. Lineage (GTDB taxonomy): Bacteria > Pseudomonadota > Gammaproteobacteria > Xanthomonadales > Xanthomonadaceae > Arenimonas. Next base: position 391 of record JBEAYK010000146.1, on the reverse strand, counting down.
GCCGGTGCGCCGTGCCGAACGCGGCCTGCGTCTGGATCTGTTGGGCATGCCGCCGGAAGGTGATGCACTGTGGCGCGACATCGACAAACTGCTGTCAGATCCAATGACCCAAAGCGTGTGCGCCAGCCTCGAGCAGGCCGGTGCCCTGTTCGCCGCTCCGGCGCGCGGACCGCTACAGCGCGTCGCTATCGCCCAGCTACCGCAGGCCAATGCCGAACTCGGCTTGGCACTCAGCGAAGACGAAGTGGCTTATCTGCAGGAACGCTATGGCGCACTCGGCCGCGATCCGTCCGATGCCGAACTGATGATGTTTGCGCAGGCCAACTCCGAACATTGCCGGCACAAGATCTTCAACGCTTCCTACCGCATCGACGGCCGCGACATGCCGCAT
>JBEAYK010000145.1:0-3932 GCA_041159305.1 Pseudomonadota bacterium | reverse complement strand
GGCTTGCCGGATGCGCGCTTTGAGCTCAAACTGACGCCCAACCGCGCCGATTGTTTTTCCATCCGCGGCATTGCCTTCGATCTGGCGGCAGCCCTGCAGACTCGTGTGGTACCGATGGCGATTCCGGAAGTGCCGGTCACTTCGGGCAGTCGCATCGCCGTCAGCGTTGCTGCCGATAAGGACTGCCCACGTTACTGCGGCCGCGTCATCGAAGGTCTTAATCCTGCTGCCCTTACGCCCTTGTGGATGAGCGAGGCCTTGAAACGTTCGGGTATCCGGCCGCTGTCGCCCTTGGTCGACATCACCCAATTCGTGATGTTGGAGCTCGGTCAGCCGATGCATGCCTTCGATGCCGACAAGCTTACCGGTGCAATCGGTGTCCGTCGTGCCGCCGCCGGTGAAACCTGCATATTGCTTGATGGTAAAGAGGCGGCAATGACACCGGAGTTCACGGTCATCACCGATAGCAACCGTGCCATTGCGGTTGCCGGTGTGATGGGCGGTCAAGATACCAGCGTCGGTGCAGACACGACCCGAGTCTTTCTCGAAAGCGCCCATTTCGCCCCGGAATCCATCATCGGCCGCGCCCGCAAGCTGGGCTTGCATACCGATGCCTCGCACCGCTTTGAACGTGGTGTGGATCCGGCACTGCCGGCACTCGCGCTCGAGCGTGCTAGCGCCTTGGTTCTTGAAATCCTCGGTGGCCAAGCCGGCCCGGTGGTCAAGAGTGAATCGCCTGAACATATCGCCGTTGCGGCTCCGGTCCTGCTGCGCCGTCAGCGTCTGGCCCGTGTGCTTGGCATTGCCGTTGACGATGCCCGGGTCCAGCAGATTCTGCTCGCGCTGGGCATGCAGGTCACGGCCGTCGCCGATGGCTGGCAGGTGACCGCGCCGAGCCGTCGTTTCGATATCGCCATTGAAGAAGACCTGATCGAGGAAATTGCCCGCATCGTCGGTTACGAACAGATTCCCATGCGGACACCGAGCGGTGAGGTGCCGTTGGTGGCCCGCAGCGAGTCGGCTCTGGATGAATCTGCCCTGCGCAGCCAGCTGATTGCGCTGGATTTCCAGGAAACCATCAATTACGCCTTCGTCGATGCCGCGTTGCTGGACACCTGGCAGCTGAATGCCGGAGCATTGGCCTTGGCCAATCCGCTCAGCGCCGAGTTGGCCGTGATGCGCACCTCGCTGTTGCCGGGTTTGGTCAGTACGCTGACCGCCAATGCCGCCCGCCAGCAGACCCGTCTGCGCCTGTTTGAGATCGGTCGGGTGTTCACAGCCCAAGGCAATGATGCCCCGCTGGAACGCCAATGCGTTGCCGCTGTGCTGTGCGGCCCGGCCCAAGCCGAGCAATGGAGCGGCAAACCGGCCGCGGTCGATTTCTATGATGCCCGTGCGGCGGTCGATGCGGCCCTAGCTCGTCTTGGCTTCGAGGCCGATTACCGGCCGGCACATGTGGCCTATCTGCATCCGGGTCGCTCCGCCGTCATTACGGTGGCCGGCAAGGACATCGGTCATGTCGGCGCGCTGCATCCTGCGTTGAACAAGGCGCTGGATCTGCCGGGAGATGTCTATGCCTTCGAGCTGGATTTATCGGCCCTCCCGCCGCGCGCTTTGCCGTCGGCGATGCCGGTATCGCGTTTCCCCAGCGTCCGGCGCGATCTGGCGCTGGTGGTTCCGGAGTCGGTCGCTTGGGCCGAAATCGAGGCCTGCGTGCGGAAAACGCTCGGTGAGCGTCTCCAGTCCACGGTGCTTTTCGACGTCTATCGCGGCGCCGGTTTGCCTGACGCATCAAAAAGTCTGGCTATAGGCTTGATTTTGCATGAATATTCGCGCACTCTAAACGACTCGGAAATCGAAACATCGATTTCCGAGGTGCTGGCGTCATTGGCCAACGACTGCCAAGCCGTGTTGCGCGGCTGAGTTTAATATCGATACAGAGGTTTATTTTTATGGCATTGACCAAAGCTGAAATGGCGGATCGTTTGTTCGAAGAAGTCGGACTCAACAAGCGTGAAGCAAAAGAATTCGTCGATTTGTTCTTCGACACCCTGCGCGGTGCGCTGGAATCCGGACGTCAGGTGAAGCTTTCGGGCTTCGGCAATTTCGATCTGCGCCGCAAGAACCAGCGTCCGGGCCGTAACCCCAAAACGGGTGAAGAAATACCGATTACCGCGCGTACCGTAGTCACCTTCCGTCCTGGCCAGAAACTGAAAGAGCGCGTGGAAAATTATGCTGGATCCGGGCAGCAATAAGGAACTCCCGCCGATTCCGGCAAAACGCTACTTCACCATCGGTGAGGTCAGTGAGCTGTGCGATGTCAAACAGCATGTCCTGCGCTATTGGGAAACCGAATTCGAAACCTTAAATCCGGTCAAACGCCGTGGCAACCGCCGCTATTACCAGCATCATGATGTGCTCAAAGTGCGTGAGATCCGCGATCTTCTCTATCATCAAGGCTACACCATCGGCGGTGCGCGTTTGCGCCTTGAAGGCGGCGGCCGCCGGGAGCAGGCGGCGTCGATCGATGCCCATGCCGTTCAGGCCTTGAAGACCGATCTTGAAGAAATCCTGCGGCTGCTCGGCTGAGTCAGGTGCCTTGCGTTATAATATGAGCTTGAACGGGGCGTAGCGCAGCCTGGTAGCGCATTTGCCTGGGGGGCAAAGGGTCGTGGGTTCGAATCCCGCCGTCCCGACCAACGAAAAAAGAGCCGCTTGCGGCTCTTTTTTCGTTTCCAATCCGTCGTATCAGAACAGGGCGCTGTCCATCGCCATCAGGCTGCGGCTGCCGCTGCGGATGGCTGCGGCATGCTGCAATGTCCGGGGCAGAATGCGTTCGAAATAAAAACGTGCAGTCTCGATTTTCGAGCGGCTCAGTTCGGCATCGCCGCTCGCCGCGGCAACGCGGGCCATTTCCGCCCACCAGTACGCCAGACAGACGTATGCCGACAGGAATAGGTAATCGAAGGCAGCTGAACCCAGTGCATCCAGGTCGACTTTGGCTGCGGCGTCGATTTCCACGCTGATCTCCGACCACAGGCGGGCCGAGGACTGCAGTGCCGGCAGGAACTCACTGTTGGGATTGGCGCGACAGAATGCTTCGATCTGGCCGATGAAGCGCTTCATGCCGGCGCCGCCGGTATGCAGGGTTTTGCGGCCGAGCAGGTCGAGTGCCTGGATCTGGGTGGTACCTTCGTAGATGGTGGTGATGCGCGCATCCCGTGCCAGCTGCTCCATGCCCCATTCCCGCACATAGCCATGACCACCAAAGCATTGCAGGGCATGGTAGGTGCATTCATTGGCCCATTCGGTCAGCGCCGCTTTCACGATGGGAGTCAGGAACCCCAGCATCATTTCGGCATCGGCTTTTTCTTCGGCAGTAAGCGCATGATCGACACGGTCAATCTGCAGGGTGGCCTGGTAGGCCAGACAGCGTCCTCCCTCGGCCAGCGCTTTGCAGGTCAGCAACATGCGTCGCACGTCGGGGTGCACGATGATCGGGTCGGCCGGTTTTTCCGGAAACGCTGCGCCTGTGGCCGCGCGCATCTGCAGGCGATCCTTGGCGTAGGCGAGGGCGTTCTGGTAAGCCCGGTCGATCAGGCCAAGTCCTTGCAGGGCAACCGCGATGCGGGCGGAATTCATCATGATGAACATGGCATTCAAGCCACGGTTCGCCTCGCCAATCAACCAGCCGCGGGCGCCGTCGAAATTCATCACGCAGGTGGCCGAACCCTTGATGCCCATCTTGTGCTCGATTGATCCGCAACGGACGGCATTTGGCTGGAGCGGGCTACCATCGGCATCGACATCGATTTTCGGGACAATGAACAGCGAAATGCCTTTGACGCCGGGTGGCGCATCGGGCAGGCGTGCCAACACCAGATGAATAATGTTCTCGGTGAAATCATGCTCACCGTAGGTGATGAAAATCT
>JBEAYK010000144.1:0-6422 GCA_041159305.1 Pseudomonadota bacterium | reverse complement strand
GCTGGCCGCTGCCGCCCTGCTGCAACCCCTGCACCCGTCGTGGCACTGGACGCTGGCCGGCGATGGCGATTTGCAGACGGTGCACGAACGCATCAAGGCCCTGGGGTTGGCACAGGTCATCAATCTGCCGGGATGGTTGGACGAGCGGGCCAAGCAAGGCGCGCTGCGGCGGGCTGACGTGCTGGTGCTCCCCTCACATGCGGAAGGGCAGCCGCTGGCCGTTTTGGAGGCCATGGCCTGCGCACGGCCGGTGGTGGCCACCGACGTGGGCGACATCCCCGAACTGCTGGCCTGCGGGGCCGGGCGTGTGGTGCCGGTGGGCGACGCGCAGGCCTTGGCCCAGGCGCTGCGCGTCGGCTTTCCGCACAACAAACTCGAGCGTTGGAAATACGCGCCCTTGCGGGCTTTGGCCGGCAAAAATTTTACCGAAAGCCAAGCGGTTGCCGCCATCAGTGTCGAGCTGCCGCCTGCGCCGCGTCTGGTGTTCGTGGATGGCCGCTATGATGCCGCACGCAGCGACTGCAGCGGTGCTGAATCGCTCATCATCGGCACCCTGGCCGAAGCCTTGGCCGGCGACGATGAACGCGCCGTGGCCGTGCTCGGTCGCGAATTCAGCGATGTCGAAGCACCGTTTGCCGCACTCAATACCGCACTGGCCGAAGACGGCCTGCTGATCGAGATCCCTGAAGGCGTGACCTTGGCTGCGCCGCTGCATCTGGTGTTCGTGCACAGCGAAACCAACGCCGGCAGCAGCTACCTGCGCCACAAAATCGAATGCCGCGAGCACAGCCGCGTGACGCTGATCGAGCACCATCTCGGCGGCGGCAACGGGATCAGCAATGATCTGTGGCATGTGCATGTCAAACCGGGCGCGCAGCTGCAGCATCTGCGCGTGCAAAACGCCGGCAGCGCGCACACCGCCTTCAGCCGTTGCGATGCCGCCATCGCCGGCGGCGCCGAATACACCCGTTTGGACATTGATGGCGGTTGCCATTACCAGCGTCTGGAACTCAATCTGGCGCTGCAGGGCCGTGATGCCCTGGCACGCTCCGGCGGCGTGCTCTGGGCGGTCGGCAACGGCACGCTGGATGCCCGGCTGAGCGCCCGCCATCAGGCCCCGGACACCGCCTGCGAACTGCTCTGGCGCGGCCTGGCCGAAGACAAAAGCAAAGTGCATTTCTATGGCGGCATCACCATCGATGCCGGCGCCGATGGCAGCAATGCCGCGCTGTCGAATAAAAATCTGCTGCTGGGCCCCAACGCCCAGATCACCACGCAGCCGGCGCTGGAAATCCATGCCGATGAAGTCAAAGCCGCGCATGGCGCCACCGTCGGCCAGCTTGATGCCAATGCCCTGTTCTATCTACGTACCCGCGGCGTGCCCGAGGCCGACGCCCTGGCCCTGCTGACCCGCGCCTTTTACGCCGAGGCGCTGGCCATCATCGACGATGCCGCATTGCGTGAGACCCTGAAAAGCTTCCTGCCGGCCCGGCTGGTGCAGGACGGTGTGGCATGAGCACCATCGACTGGCAGGCTGTCCGCGAGGATTTTCCGATTCTAAGCCGCGAGGTGCACGGCAAGCCGCTGGTGTATCTGGACTCGGCCAATACCGCGCAGAAACCGAAGGCGGTCATCGAGGCCGTCGATGATTTCTACCGCAACCACAACGCCAACGTGTCGCGGGCCGTGCACCAGCTCGGCAGCGAAGCCACCGAAGCCTATGAAGGTGCGCGCAAGGCCCTGGCTGCGTTCGTGAACGTCCACCCCAATGATCTGGTGCTGACCTCGGGCACCACCCAGGCCATCAATCTGGCGGCGTATGCTTTCGCCTTGCCGCGCCTGCAACCGGGCGATGTCATTCTGGTCACGCGCATGGAACACCATGCCAATTTCGTGCCCTGGCAGCTGATCGCCGAACGCTGCGGTGCCCGCATCGAGCCGGTGGAAATCACCCCGGCCGGCGAAATCGATCTGCCGGCACTGAAGGCGCAGCTGAAAGCGCCGGTGAAACTGCTGGCACTCACACACGTCTCCAACGTGCTGGGCACGGTCAATCCGGTCGCCGAGATCTGCGCCTTGGCGCGCAAGGCCGGCATCACCACGGTCATTGACGGCTCGCAGGCGGTACCGCATATGCCGGTCGACATTCCGGCACTGGGCTGCGACTTCTACGCCTTCACCGGCCACAAGCTGTGCGGACCGACCGGTACCGGCGCGCTGTGGGCCAAGCGTGAGCACTGGCAGAGCATGCCGCCGTTTTTCGGTGGCGGTGAAATGATCCGGGAAGTGCGTTTTGAAAAAACCACCTTCAACGATCCGCCGCACAAATTTGAAGCCGGCACGCCCAACATCGCCGGCTTTGTCGGTCTGGGCGCGGCCGTGCAGTATCTGGATGGCATCGGCATGGCCGCCATCGCCGAACGCGAACAGCAGCTCTTGGCCTACGCCACCGAGCGCCTGCAAAGCGTACCGGGTCTGCGCCTGATCGGCACCGCCGCACACAAAGCCGCCGTGCTCTCGTTTCTGATCGAGGGCGCGCACTCGCATGATCTGGCCACCTTGCTCGATCTGCAGGGCATCGCGGTGCGCTCCGGACACCATTGCGCGCATCCGCTGATGGCTTTTTACGGCGTGCCCGCCACCTGCCGCGCGTCGCTGGCGTTTTATACCACGGAAGCGGAAGTCGATGCCCTGATTGACGGCATCGCCCATGTCCGCCGTATGCTGGGCTGAATATGGACCTGCATTTCCGTAACGCCGTTGCCGCCGACATTCCCGCCATCGTGGCGCTGGTGGAATCGGCTTACCGCGGAGAAGTCAGCCGCGCCGGCTGGACCACCGAGGCCGATTTCCTGGACGGTCAGCGCATCGATGCCGAGGGCGTGGCCGACGACATCGCCAAGCCCGGCAGTGTCATTGTGCTGGCCGAACAGGATGGCCAGTTGCTGGCCTGCTGCCATCTGGAGAACACCGGGCAAGCCTGTTATTTCGGCATGTTCTCGGTGGCGCCGCACATGCAGGGCAGTGGCATCGGCAAACAGCTGATGCGTGAAGCCGAGCGTCTGGCCTTGGCCTGGCAGTGCAGCGCGATGGAAATGACGGTGATTGATATCCGCGACGAACTGATCGCGTTTTATGAGCGCCGCGGCTATGTCCGCACCGGCATCAAAAAACCCTTTCCCTACGGCGATGCCCGCTTCGGCATACCGCTGCGCGAAGACCTGCGCTTTGAAATCCTGCGCAAAGACCTGCATGGAGAAAACGCATGAGTTCCGATCTGAACGGCTGGCAGGCCGTGTGCCCGGTGGCCGAACTGCTGCCGGGCGAACATACCGTGTGCTTCGACGGCGATACCGCGATTCTGGTCTGCAACGTCGACGGCGAGATCTATGCGCTGGAAGACAAATGCAGCCATCAGGATTTTGAACTCAGTCCGGGCAAATTGGACGGCGCCGAAATCGAATGCGTGCTGCACGGCGCCAAATTCGATGTGCGCACCGGCGAGGCCCTGTGCGCGCCGGCGTATGTCGGCGTCCCGAAATTTCCGGTACGCATCGAGAACGGCGTGATCTATACCCGCGACGACCGCTGAGTCCGCTTCAGTCCAAACCGTTACCGGCAAAATCACGGTAGCTCGGCCAGCAGCGACTGAGCCTATCATGGCCGTATCGGATCGCCATGTCCCGGTACACCGGAAGGTAATGATTGAAAATCTGCTGACGTAGATCCTGGGCGATAACGTTGCCGGTACGCGAGACATTGACCGGCGTTCCGAAATCGGCCGGAACCGGCCGGATGCCGAGGAAGGCGGCAAGCGCGTCGATGCACGCCGCTTCGAAAAACTCCTCATACAGCAGAAACATCCGGTCTTCCGGAGGGAATACCGCCTCGAGCGCCTGCAGGGTCAGATCATAACGTGTCCGAAGGACAAAAGCCTCCTGCGCAAACACCTGCTTCAGATACGCCGCCTCGCGATCAGCGTCAGCAGGCAGGCCGGACTGTTTGAGTTTGTGACGCGCCAAAGACAGACAGCGTTCGACCGGATCGCGCATCAGATAGAGCACCGCCGGCCGCAGCCCGCGCTGCGCGATGGCCTGCCGAATATTCCGGAATACCGCCGGCGGTAATGCCGCATACGATGGCGTGACATCGCCGGTCAGTACGATATTGTCCGGAGCCAGCCGCTGCTGGAAGTAGTCGAAGTACTGTTCGGTATCTCCGAGAAAACGCAGCAGGGCCAGATCGTTGGCCGTGGGCATCGCGCCCGGCCCGTGCACCGCCTGAATGCGGGCCTGCAGACGTTTGCGGATGATTTCCGGGTTCTTCAAATGCAGGGCATCGAAGATATGGTATTCCTTGGTGAATCCCATATCCGCTTGCGGATGCCGGCGCAGATACTGGGAAAGCCAGGTACTGCCGCATTTCTGGGCACCGACACCGAGCAGAAAGGTTTTGCGGACAGAAGCCTGCGTATCCGACAAACCGGAGCCGGGGTTCATGACAGACTGGACCTTTGCATGATCTTCAGCCACAAGGCCTCGCCAAAGCCCTCCAGCATCAGCCGCGGCGCATTGGCTTCGGGCTGCAACCACAATCCATCGCCTACAGAAATCTGCGGCGCATGTTCCTGGTCTTTGAGGGCAAGACTGCCCGACAACAGCAGCACGAACCAGCTCACGCCCGGCTCAGGCAGACACCACAGACTGCCGTGCATGGCGCGGCGTTCGACATGGATGCTGACCGCATCCCTTCGCCAGATGGCATTGAAATCGACGGTCGGGCCATCAAACAAAACACAGTCCGGGGTTTCCTCGCCGGCAAAGCGGCAGGCGGCGAACGGCGGGCGCAGATCGCAGCTGCGGTCGGCGAACTGCAAGACCATGCCGGCGCCTTCGAGCAGGGTCAGTGAGCGCTCGCAAGCGGGGAAGGCCGAGAACGGGCCGTCGGCGGCAATCTCGGCGATGGACAGACGCCAGAGCCAGTCCTCCCCGTCACCGGGAACCCGGACGATCTCCCGGGTGATGCCGCCGCCGTTCTTCCAGGGCATGGGCACGAATTCGGATTGCGGAAAAAAGCGATAGGCCATGCGCTAGTGTCGCATACGGCCTGCGACCGGGCAAAAAAAACGCCCGCAATGCGGGCGTTGGGAAGGCGGATACCACTCAGCGGGCGGCGGGTTTCTTGACCGCGACCGTCGGTTTGGCCTTGACGGCGCCGACACTGATGCGGGCGGCATTGCGCTGCACGGTGGCCGGACCGATGCCTTTGACCTTGGCCAGATCGGCCGGACTGCGGAAGGCGCCATTGGCTTTGCGGTAGTCGACGATGGCCTGGGCCTTGGTCGGGCCGACGCCATCGAGCAGGCGGTCGAGGGTGGCGGCATCGGCGGTGTTGATGTTGACCTGCTGGGCCGTCGGGGTGACCGCCAGGGCGGCGGAACTGAAGCACAGGGCGAGGATCAGGCCGTGAACGAGATTGCGGATGGATGACATGGGATTCTCCGTGGTTGATCTGGCACCAGCGCCAGGTGCATAGTGTCGCAATCGGCACCAGCGGCGTTCAGACGGCAATATCGACAGGACGTGTCAGACCAGTACCCAAAGCGCTGTCGGAAAATCCCTACCCTGCTAAAATGGCCTTTTCCACGCCAGGATGGATCATGGACAAGCACGCGCTCTCCGCCTTTGTTGCCGACCGTTGGGATGCCGATATCGTCGGCCAGCTGGTCGAATACATCAAAATTCCCAACAAGTCGCCGATGTTCGATGCCGACTGGCAGAAAAACGGCTACATGGAACAGGCCACACAACAACTGGCTGATTGGGCCAAGGCCCAGGCCATTACCGGCATGCAGGTCGACATCGTGCGTCTGGAAAACCGCACGCCGCTGATCTTCATCGAGATTGACGGCGAAGGCGAAGATTGCGTGCTGATGTACGGCCACCTCGACAAGCAGCCGGAAATGACCGGCTGGGACGACGACCTGGGCCCGTGGAAGCCGGTGATCAAGGGCGACAAACTGTACGGCCGCGGCGGCGCCGATGACGGCTACGCCCTGTTCGGTTCGCTGACCGCCATCGCCGCGCTGAAGGCGCAGGGCATCGCGCACGCACGCACCGTGATCCTGATCGAGGCCTGCGAAGAATCCGGCAGCTACGATCTGCCGCATTACGTCGATCATCTGGCCGAACGCATCGGCATGCCGAGCCTGGTGGTCTGCCTGGATTCGGGCTGCGCCAATTACGATCAGCTCTGGTGCACCACCTCGCTGCGCGGCATGGCCAGCGGCACGCTGAAGGTCGAGATCCTGACCGAGGGCGTGCACTCGGGCGATGCGTCGGGCCTGGTGCCCAGCAGCTTTCGCATCATGCGCCAGCTGCTCGACCGCCTGGAAGACAGCAAGACCGGCCGCCTGCTGCCCG
>JBEAYK010000143.1:0-4524 GCA_041159305.1 Pseudomonadota bacterium | reverse complement strand
AATCCGGTCGATGGCAAAGGTGTTTACCTGCCAAACACCGAGATTTTCGCCGGCCAGCACATCTGGAAGGCCAACGACAGCATCGTCGAGCTGCTGCGCAAGCGTGGTGTCCTGTTGGCATTTTCCAAACTCACTCACAGCTATCCGCATTGCTGGCGCCATAAAACCCCGGTGGCCTTCCGCGCCACGCCGCAATGGTTCATTTCCATGCAGCAGGCCGGACTGCGCGATGATGCCCTGAACGCCATTGATGGCGTTCGATGGATTCCCGACTGGGGCCAGGCCCGCATCAAAGGCATGATTGATGGCCGTCCGGATTGGTGCATTTCGCGCCAACGTACCTGGGGGGTGCCGATCGCTTTGTTCATTGACCGGATTACCGGCGAACCGCACCCCGATTCGGTCACGCTGATGCGCAAGGTCGCCGATCTGGTTGCTGTTTCCGGCATCGATGCCTGGTTTGATCTGGCACCGGAAACGCTGCTCGGTGGTGATGCCGCCAATTATGAAAAAATCACCGACATCCTCGATGTCTGGTTCGATTCCGGGGTGACACATCAGGCGGTACTGGCGGCCGTCCTGAAGACGGCCTGTCGAAACCGGCGGATCTGTATCTGGAGGGTTCAGACCAGCACCGCGGCTGGTTCCAGAGTTCGCTACTGACCGGCGTAGCCATGGATGGTGTGGCGCCTTACCGGCAAGTGCTCACCCACGGCTTCACGGTCGATGCGCACGGCAAGAAGATGTCAAAATCGATCGGCAATACCGTCGAACCGCAAAAGGAAATCGACAAGCTCGGTGCCGATGTGCTGCGCCTGTGGATTGCCAGTACCGATTACCGCAATGAAATGTCGGTTTCCGATGACATCCTCAAACGCAGTGCCGACGGCTACCGGCGTATCCGTAACACTGCCCGTTTCCTGCTCGGAAATCTGTCGGGGTTTGATCCGGCCCGGCATAGCGTGGCCTCAGCCGATTGTCTTCTGCTCGACCAGTGGGCGATGGCGAAAGCGCGTCAGCTGCATGAGCGTGTGAGCCAGGCCTATGCCGACTATGATTTCGCCCGTGTCGTCGCGAGCCTGCAGAATTTCTGTACCAACGAAATGGGCGCACTCTACCTCGATGTGACCAAAGACCGTCTGTACACCATGCCGGTGGACAGTCTCGGCCGGCGTTCGGCGCAGTCCGCCATGTATGCCATCGTGCAGGTTATGGTCAGGGCCTTGGCTCCGGTACTGAGCTTCACCGCGGAAGAAATCTGGCAGCATATTCCAGGATCCGGGTCCGAAAGCGTTTTCCTGCAAGACAATGCCGCCATTGATGCGCTGTTGCCCGCCGATGGCCAATACCTGAAAGCCGACGGCATCGAAATGCAGCAGCTTCTGGCCATGCGTGATGCGGTCGGAAAGGTTCTGGAACCGATGCGTGCCGAAGGTAAGCTCGGTGCAGCGTTGCAGGCTGAAGTGACGGTCTATGCCGAGAATGATGTGATTTCTTCGCTTTCTGATACAGGCGATGAACTGCGGTTCCTGTTTATCACTTCGCAGCTGCAGCTCGCGCCATTGGCTTCTGCGCCGGCGGATGCGATAGCTGTCGAGGGTTCGCCGTTCAGGGTGCTGGCCACGGTTTCCGGAAACGGAAAATGCGTGCGGTGTTGGCATTACAGCGCCAGCGTCGGCTCTGACGTCGAGGATCCGGAGCTGTGTAACCGCTGCATTGGCAATGTCCGAGGTCTGGGCGAAACAAGGAGATTCTTCTGATGGACGCGCGGAAAAACGCCTTACCATGGCTCGGTCTTTCCATTGCCATCATCGTGCTGGACTGGATCACCAAACAATGGGCATTGTCGGTGCTGACCTACGCCGTACCGCAGGAAGTGGTTCCCGGTTTCTGGAACTGGACGCTGGTGCACAACACCGGTGCTGCTTTCAGTTTCCTTGCCGATGCCGGCGGCTGGCAACAATGGCTGTTCAGCGCCCTGGCGGTGATCATTTCAGCCGTATGCGTAGTAATGCTGGCAAAGCAACCGCGCAGCGATTGGCGCATGGCGCTGCCATTGGCGTTGATTGTCGGCGGTGCGCTCGGTAACTTGATTGATCGCGTGCGTTTCGGTTATGTCGTCGATTTCGTGCATTGGTACTGGAATGACTTCCACTGGCCGGTATTCAACCTGGCGGATTCGGCCATCAGCATTGCTGCCGTGCTGCTAATTGTCTTCAGTTTCTTGCCTGATAAGACGCCGGAATCAACATGAATATCGTACTTGCCAATCCGAGGGGTTTTTGCGCCGGCGTTGACCGCGCCATTGAAATCGTGAATCGTGCGCTGGACATGCTGGGTGCGCCGATCTACGTGCGCCATGAGGTCGTGCATAACCAGTTTGTGGTCAATGATCTTCGCGCCCGCGGCGCGGTATTCGTGGAAGAGCTCGATGAGGTGCCATCCGGGGCCACGGTGATCTTCAGTGCCCATGGCGTGTCGCAGGCGGTTCGACGCGAGGCTGAAGCGCGCGGGTTGAAAGTATTCGACGCGACCTGCCCACTGGTGACCAAAGTGCACATCGAAGTGACCCGGCACTGCCGCGCCGGCCGCGATGTGGTCCTGATCGGACATGAAGGGCATCCGGAAGTGGAGGGCACCATGGGTCAGTGGCTCAGCCAGGGTGCGCGCGGAAATATCTATTTGGTCGAAGATGTCGAAGACGTCATGAGTCTCGAGGTATCCCAGCCGGAGCACTTCGCGTTCACCACACAAACTACGCTTTCGGTCGATGAAACCCGCGATGTTATCGCAGCACTTCGGTCGCGCTTTCCTAAAATCGAAGGTCCGCGCCACGACGACATCTGCTACGCCACCCAGAACCGGCAGGATGCGGTGCGTGAATTGGCCGGAAAATGTGATCTTGTGTTCGTAGTCGGTTCGGTCAATAGCTCCAATTCCAACCGGCTGCGCGAACTGGCGGAAAAGAACGGCGCACGGGCCTACCTGATCGATGGTGCCGATGACATCCGTCCGGAATGGCTGGAAGGAGCTGTCCGTATCGGCGTCACCGCCGGCGCGTCGGCACCGGAGGTGCTGGTGCAGGGGGTTATCTCGCATCTGCAGCAATTGGGCGGCGGTGAGGTCACCGAGCTCGAGGGCGAGCCCGAAGACATGGTATTCGCGCTGCCGAAAGAGCTGCGCATCACCCTTGTGGACTGAGTTTCATTGCCTAAAGCCGGCAAAAACCGTAAAATCACACATCCGCCGGAATAGCTCAGTCGGTAGAGCGGCGCATTCGTAATGCGTAGGTCGGAGGTTCGATTCCTCTTTCCGGCACCATTCGAAAAACCCGCTCCGGCGGGTTTTTCCTTCTTGGGAGTGATTTATGGCCGGTTCCAGCCTGCTTGCCCTGGTCGATGACATCGCCACACTGCTCGACGATGTGTCGGTGATGACCAAAGTCGCTGCCAAGCAGACCGCCGGCGTGCTCGGCGACGATCTGGCGCTGAACGCTCATCAGGTCAGCGGTGTCAATCCCGACCGTGAACTGCCGGTGGTCTGGGCGGTGTGCAAGGGCTCTTTCGTCAATAAACTCATTCTGGTGCCGTCGGCGTTGCTGATCAGTGCTTTCGTGCCTTGGTTGATCGTGCCCTTGTTGCTGATCGGCGGCGCCTATCTCTGCTACGAGGGCTCCGAGAAACTGGTGCACAAGTTCGGTGGGCATGCAGAGGCCGATTCGGAAACGCATTACCAGGAGCTGATTGAAGCGGTCAGCGACGAGAAGCTCGACTTGGTGCAGTACGAGAAGGACAAAATCAAAGGTGCCATCCGCACCGATTTCATCCTGTCGGCGGAAATCATCGTGATCACACTGGGCGCTGTCGCCGGAAAATCCCTATGGGTGCAGATTGGTGCGCTAACCGCCATTGCAGTGCTGATGACCGTAGGCGTATATGGCGTGGTCGCCGGCATCGTCAAACTCGATGATGCCGGTCTGCATCTGATCCGCAATCCTGCAGCGGGTCTGTGGTCACGCGTAAAACAGGCTTTGGGTGGCTTTCTTCTGTGGTTGGCGCCGAAGCTGATGAAATTCCTGTCGGTGGCCGGTACCGCCGCCATGTTCCTGGTCGGTGGCGGCATTCTGACCCACAACGTGCCGTTGCTGCACCATGCCGTCGAAGGGATTGCCGGCATGCTGCCATCGCTGTCCTGGTTGATCGCGGCGCTGGTCAACGCGTTGTTCGGCGTGCTGCTGGGCTTGGCCGTGGTGGCCTTGCTTACCCTTTACGGAAAACTGTTCCGGCGCAAAAACGTTTAAGGGGTTTCCGTCGCCAGCATCGGCAGTTCGATGCCACTGAGTTTCCAGTTGAGATCCGTGCGGGTGAAGGTGAAGCGGTAAGTTCCGCTTTCGGCATGGGAAACCGTGGCCACGAAGGTCCGGTGGTCGATGTAATCGGTTTCAGCGTTCTCGAAGACTTTGTCGGTACTGGTCGAGGACGGCACCGGCGTGACCAGCTCACCGAGACCGAAATCCAGATCCGG
>JBEAYK010000142.1:0-3955 GCA_041159305.1 Pseudomonadota bacterium | reverse complement strand
ATGCGCGCCACAACCCCGTCTTCGCGGGGATCGGGATCCTGTTCGGGCCGGAAGGCCATGGCGCTGATCACTTCCCAGCTGCTGGCGATGCCATCGCCCAGTTTTGGATAGGCGGCATCCAAGGCCTGCCAGCGGCCTTTGCCGGCCAGTCCGCGAGACCGCTGCGGGCGCGCATCGGTGGCGCCGATGGCCTGCAATTCCTGCATCAGCGCACGCAGATCCGGATACTGCATGGTGAACAGTTCGCGTTCGAGCACGCTGTTGCGAAAGCCCGCAGCCTGCATGGCATCGCCGACCTGCTGGATGGCCGCGAACGGCGACACCGGTGGTTCTTCGCCGATGCCGGCATAGGCCTCGCGCAATTCCATCAAGGTGTCCGGACCGAAACTGGAGAAGGCGAACAGGCCGCCGGGCGTCAGCACGCGGCGGATGTCACGCAGCGCATCCGGCAGCGGATGTACCCACTGCAGGCAGAGGCTGGAGAAAATGAAATCGAAGCTGCGGTCACGGAACGGCAATTGCAGCGCATCGGCGCACACGCGTTTGACCGGGCGCCAGAACCGCGTCTGCCGGGGCACTTGACGCAGCATGGGCAGTGCGATGTCCATCGCCACGACTTCCGCCTTCGGCCAGCGTTTTTTCAGAATGCCCGCCGCCCGTCCGGGTCCGGATCCGAGATCGAGGATGCGTTTCGGCGGCGACTCAAGATAATCGGCCTGTTCCAGAAGACGCGCTTCCACTTCCTTCTGCAAAGCCGCTGCCGCCAGATAGGAGTCGGCTGCCCGTGCGAAATGGCGTTTGATGCCGCGGCGGTCGAACAGATTCTCAGGCATGCACACCCTCTGCAAAAACCCGGATAGCATCGGCAATCGCCGCCGGATGGGTCAGGAATGGCGCGTGTCCGCCGTGTTCGTCGCAGTGGAAATCACCGCCGGCTGTTTCCGCCGCTGCCTGCATGGCCGCCGGGTTCACCAAGCGGTCGCGGCGCCCGGCCAGCCACAGGCTCGGCACCTGCAGCTGCGGCAGCTGCGCGCGCAGATCGGTGCTTTCGAGCAGATGCAGGCCCTGGCGCAACACCTCCGGATCCGGTCGTCCGAACTCGAAAGCGTTGGCCTGCAAACGGCGCAGGTCGGCACGCAGATGTTCCGAGCCCTGCGCTTCCAGCATGAAGAAGCGATGCAGCGTGCCGTCGTAATCCTGCGCAAGGTCGGCGGCGAACTGACGGAATACCGCGGGCGGCATGCCTTCCGGCCAGTCGGTGCGGGCCACGAAACTCGGGCTTGCGTTCATCAGAATCAGGCCGCGGAGGCGATCCGGAAAATGCAATGCACCATGCAGTGCGAACAGACCGCCGAGCGACCAGCCGAGCACATAGACTGGGCCATCCAGTGTCGGCAGCAGATGCTGCCAGAAGGGCGAAAATTCCAGTGGCAGGCTGCTGTCGCGTTGGCTGCCGTGTCCGGGAAGATCGATGCAACGGACATTGAAGTGCGCTTGCAGGTGCGGCAACAGTGGCGCGAAGATGCCGCCGTGCATCGCCCAGCCATGCAGCAGAATCAGATGCGGTTTGGCTTCCACAGATTCAACCGTGTCCATCGTGGCCTCCGGTGATTTCCGCCAGCGCCTGTACCAACGCATCAATCTGTGTTTTCGTATGCAATGCCGTCAGGGTAATGCGCAGCCGCGATTTGCCCTGCGGTACGGTCGGTGGCCGGATGGCGCTGACCCAGAAACCGGCATGACGCAGCTGCTCGCTCCAGCGCAAGGCGCTTTCGTTGTCGCCGGCCATCAGCGGTTGGATGGCTGTATGCGAGTCCAGCATCGGCAGGCCGGCTGCCTCGGCGCGGCCCCGGAAATGAAGGATGTTATCCCGCAATGTGGCATGGTGCTGCGGCTGCGACTCCAGCAAGTGCAGCGAGGCCGAGAGTGCCGCCGCTATCGCCGGCGCCGGCGCGGTACTGAATAGATACGGGCGCGCGGTTTCCAGAAGGTGCTGGATGATGTCGCGCTTCGCAAGAATCAGAGCGCCTTGTCCACCCAGCGCTTTGCCGGCCGGCACCACCAGAATCGGCACATCGTCGGCTTGCAGACCGGCCGCCTGCAGACTTCCGAGTCCGCCCGCACCGAGCACGCCGACGCCATGGGCGTCATCAATCATCAGTGTTGCGCGGTGGCGTTGCGCGATGGCGTGCAGGGACTGCAGATCGGCGGCATCGCCGTCCATGCTGAACACGCCGTCACTGACCAGAAACAGGGTATCGGTTTTGGCTTCCGCGCAGCGCGCTTCGGCCTGAACCATATCGGCATGCGGAAAGCGTTTCAGGGCGGCACCGGAGAAACGCGCGCCATCGAGCAGACAGGCATGGTTGTATTTATCCTGCACGCACACGGCATCTTCATCCAGCAAGGATTGCAGAATTCCGAGATTGGCCAGATAGCCGCTGCCGGTGAACAAGGCCGCTTCATAGCCGAACAGCGCCGCCGCCTGCAGTTCCAGTTCCTGATGCGTGGCGAAATGACCGGTGACCAGCGCCGAGCCGGCGCTGCCGACACCGTCGCGTTCCGCGGATTTCCGGAAAGCCGCGATGACTTCGGGATGCTGCGCAAAGCCGAGATAGTCATTGCTGGAGAAGTTGATCAGGTTTTTCCCGTCGCACGTCGTCAGCATGCCGCTGCGTTGCGATTGCACGTGCCGGCTGCGCCGTGTATGCGCCGCGTCACGCTGCGCGGCGCGCTGGCGCAGGCGTTCGATCAGGGTCATGGTTCAGGCGGCGCAGCTGTCCGGCCGCAGCACATCGGCATGTACGGTCGTGCTTTCTTGCATCACCGGCATGCCCTCAACCCCGAGTTTAGCGAACAGGGCCTGATCGGCCTCCACATCCGGATTGCCGGTGGTCAGCAGTTTTTCACCGTAGAAAATGGAGTTGGCACCGGCGAGGAAACACAGGGACTGCAGCTCCTCGCTCATTTCCGCGCGCCCGGCCGACAGACGCACGACCGATTGCGGCATCAGGATGCGGGCGGCGGCGATGGTGCGTACGAACTCGAAGGGATCCAGCAGAGCGGTACCGTGCAGCGGCGTGCCTTCCACCTGCACCAAGCGGTTGATCGGCACCGATCCCGGATGTTCCGGCAGGTTGGCCAGAGTCTGCAACAGGGCCGCGCGCTGTTCACGCGATTCGCCCATACCGACGATGCCGCCGCAGCAGGTTTTCAGACCGGCTTCCCGTACGTTTTCAAGGGTATCCAATCGGTCCTGGTAGTCGCGTGTTTTGATGATGTCGGCGTATTCATCCGGACCGGTATCCAGATTGTGGTTGTAGTAATCGAGGCCGGCCTCTTTCAGGCGCTTGGCCTGATCGGCATTGAGCATGCCGAGTGTGGCGCAGGCCTCAAGGCCCATCGCCCGTACTCCTTCAACCATGGCGGCTACATTTTCCAGGTCGCGGTCTTTCGGACTGCGCCAGGCGGCGCCCATGCAGAAGCGGGTGGCGCCGGCGGCTTTGGCCTGCGCGGCCTTGGCCAACACTTCGTCCACGTCCATCAGTTTGTGGGCTTTCAGACCGGTGTTGTAGCGTGCTGCCTGCGGGCAATACGCGCAGTCTTCGGGGCAGCCGCCGGTTTTGATCGAAAGCAGCGTGGACACCTGCACCTGGTTCGGATTGAAATGCGCGCGGTGCACGCTGCCGGCACGGTGCATCAATTCGGCGAACGGCAGGCTCATCAGGTCGAGCACTTCGGCGCGGGTGTAGTCATGTCGGATGACAGCGGTCATGGGAAGTTTCCGATAGTAGCGGTGGGCAGGGTGCGAGAACCTGTACAGGATACCCCAGCCCGTCAACCCTGCGCCAATGAATCTCGTTGACCGAATCAGCAAACACCTGAATTACGGGATTTTTCCGCCGGTCTGCCGACTGTGCGGCAATCCCGGTCTGCCGGAGTGGGACCTGTGCCT
>JBEAYK010000141.1:0-3971 GCA_041159305.1 Pseudomonadota bacterium | reverse complement strand
CCTTACGACGCTCCTTGTATTTGGAGATGCCGGCGGCCTCTTCCAGATATACGCGCAGTTCTTCCGGTTTGGCTTCGATGATCTGGCCGATCATGCCCTGTTCGATGATGGAGTAACTACGTGGACCAAGGCCGGTGCCGAGGAACAGATCGGTGATGTCTCGGCGACGGCATCGGGAACCGTTGAGATAGTAATTGGATTGGCCGTCGCGGCTGACCGAACGCTTGACCGAAATTTCGGTGAACCGCGCGAATTCACCACCGATTTTGCCTTCGCTGTTGTCGAAAATGAGTTCGACCGTGGCCTGACTGACCGGCTTTCGGGTTGAAGAACCGGAGAAAATCACATCGGTCAGCGCATCGCCGCGCAGTCGCGAGGCCGAGCTTTCACCCATGACCCATCGGATGGCGTCGATGATGTTGGACTTGCCACAACCGTTCGGACCGACAATGCCGGTCATGTTGGTCGGCAGGTGGAACACCGTAGGGTCGACGAAAGATTTGAAGCCGGAAAGTTTGATGGTGGAAAGGCGCATGTATTCTTCTGATTTATCGGGGCGGTTGCCGGCGCATCTTAAGCGCGCGACTGGCGGAGATCCATTCCTCGAATATATTCATAAGCACTTGATTTAAATGTACTTATGGACAATATCCGAGCATTACCAACAGTATAGCGCGTGTCACCCTCATGGGCGATAGGAAATGTTGGTTTTTTACGGCTTTTCTGCAGGCAACGCGGCTTCGCCAGGGGTGCTGGCCTGGATGGCCACGGCATGGATGTCGGTCTCCATGAGCGACCCGAGTGCGTTATAAACCAAGCGGTGCCGTTTTAGCGGCAAGAGACCCTCAAACCGGGCAGAAACGATGCGTACGGAAAAGTGGCCGCGGCCGTCGCGGGCACCGGCGTGTCCGGCGTGCTTGTGGCTGTCGTCGCGGATGTCCAGGCTCGAGGGATCCAGCGCATCCAAAGCCGACCGGATGCGGGAAACACGGTCATCGCTCACGGCAGGACCGGCTTGAAGGGGAAAATATCGGCACTGGCATAGACACCGGCAGTGAAATACGGGTCTGCCGAAACCCAGGCCCGCACGTCCTCGATGGATTCGAATTCGACAATCAGGGCACTGCCGGTAAACCCGGCATCGCCGGGATCGACGGCATCAATTGCTGGCAGTGGCCCAGCAATTTTCAAACGACCCTGACTATCGAGGTCGTTTAGACGTGCGAGATGATCGGCCCGGGAGGCCAGTCGTTGCGCCAAAGTACCCGGATGATCTTTGGCAATGACGAGATACCACATGGAAAGATTGGCGGCTTGCGCCGCCAATAATCAGGCGCCGACGACGTTGGCTGCCTGCTTTCCTTTCGGGCCCTGCACCACGTCGAACGTGACGCGCTGGCCTTCTTTCAAGGAACGGAAGCCTTCGGAGCTGATCGCCGAGAAATGCACGAAGATATCTTCGCTGCCGTCCTCGGGCGCAATGAAACCGAAACCTTTTGCATCATTGAACCACTTCACCGTACCGACACTCATACTGTCACACCTTAAAATTGGATTGAACATTCACCAACATGAACAGTTGGTAAATCAAAGTATGCACAAAACGTTTTGAATTGCCAAGTATTTTTTAGGCTTCCAGCAGATGCTCAAGAATCGGCAGTAGATGGCCGCTGACCGATTCGACATTGGCCAGAACCTCTTCGAGGGTGATTTCGGTATCGGCCGGGTCACAGCCTGCGGCCCAATTCGCCACAACGCACAGACTCGCATAACTCAGACCGAGCTCCCGGGCCAGACCGGCTTCCGGCATCCCTGTCATACCGACCAGGTCGCAACCGTCCCGGCGAAGGCGCGCGATCTCCGCCTTGGTTTCAAGGCGTGGCCCTTGAGTGGCGCCATAACACCCACCGGCAACGACCGGCACGCCCGCCTCGGCACTGGCCGTCAAGACAGCCTCCCTCAGACTCTCGGTATAGGGATCACCGAAATCGACATGCAGTACCGGACTGCCGGGCTCCTCACACAGGGTGCTGATACGGCCCCAGGTGTAGTCGATGATCTGGTCAGGCACTGCAAGTACCCTCGGCCCGTAATCCGGACCGATGCCACCGACGGTATTGATGGCCAGTACGCGGCGGGCCCCTAGATCATGCAGGGCCTGAAGATTGGCACGGTAATTGATCTGATGGGGCGGCAAGGCATGCCCTTCCCCGTGGCGTGCCAGAAAAGCGACCTGAGCCGATCCGATACGTGCAATCCGAATAGGACCAGAGGGTTCGCCATAGCGTGTCTCCAGTGCATGGGTATGTTGCCACTGCAGGCCGGGGAGCCGGTAAACGCCGGTGCCGCCAATGACGGCTAGATCGATAATCTGGGTCATTTCAGTGCATAAATCCCGGGCAGATTACGCCCGTGTTCGTTGATGTCCATGCCGTATCCGAAGACATAACGGTCCGGTACCATGAAGCCGGAATAGTCGGCCTCCAAACCAGGGACGCAGCGGTCATGTTGCTTGACCGCCATGGCGGCAATCCGGACACGGGCCGCGCCCTGGTCTTCGCACCAGTCACGCACGGCCTTGAGGGTGTGTCCCTCATCGAGGATGTCGTCGACCAGCAGAACCGTGCGACCCTCGAGGATTGCGGCCGGACGATGCAGCCATGCCAGTCCGGAGCCGGTGGTTTCGCCACGATAGCGCGTGGCATGCAGGTAATCGAACTCGGCGTCCATGTTCAGGGCCAGACCGAGCCGTGCCGCGAAAAAAAGTCCGCCGTGCATCAAGGTCAGGAAGACCGGGAATTGGCCATGCAGGTCCTTCCGAATCCGATTGGCCATCGCGTCGATGGCCAATTCGATTTCAGCCCGGTCATAAAGAAGCTCGGAGCGTGCCAGTACTTCCGCAATATCGTGACGCATTACACCTGCTCCAAATCATTCATGGCCTTCAGCGCGGACCGGTAACTGCCATCGAGCGCCAGTGTATCCCAGGTGGACGTCTTCGCGGCATACAGTCGCTCCAGCCGTTCAAGCGGATAGTCTTTGACAGGCATGGCGGCGACGGCATCGGCGACGCATGCCGGCGGACAGGCTAATACGGCATCGCAGCCGGCTGCGAGATGTTGTTTGATGCGCGCGGCAACGCCGCCGGCCGACTCGGCCGCGGCCATGCCGATATCATCACTGAAAACAACGCCATTGAAGCCCATATCCGTTTTGAGTATCTGACCAATCCAGTGGGGAGAATAACCAGCCGGATCGGGCGCCACTTGCGGATAGACCACATGCGCCATCATCACGGCATCTGCGCCGGCGCGCAGGCCGGCAGTGAAAGGTGGCAGATCGACCGCCGCGATTTCAGTGTAGGGCCGGGAGTCCACAGCCAGATCGAAATGCGTATCTTCCAGGACGGACCCATGACCCGGGAAATGCTTCAGTGTCGCAGCCATGCCGGCATCGTGCATGCCAGCTACATAGCTTTCGATAAACATGGATACGATTTCGGGATCACCGGCGAAAGCACGGTTGCCTATGGCCAGATTACCGCGTCCAAGATCGGCGACTGGTGCAAAACTCAGATCCAGACCGGATGCGATGATTTCCGAGGCCATGACAAAGGCATGTTCTCGCGCCAGAGCGAGCGCGGACGGTCTATCGGTGCGTGCCAATTCGCCGAAGCGCTCGAGACAGGGAAGTTTTGCGAAACCCTCGCGGAACCGTTGAACTCGCCCACCCTCCTGATCGACGCAGATCAGCTGCCGGCGTGGCGCACTGGCGCGGATATCCGAGCAAAGATCGGAAAGCTGCTGTTTCGAGGCAAAATTCCTTGAAAACAAAATGACACCCGCCACGGCCGGATGCTGAAGATACCCGCGCTCGATGGCGGTCAATGCATGTGCTTCAATTCCGATGATCAGCATGATTTTTCCTCGGCCGTCCAATGGATAAAAGGTCTGGAGGCCAGTGCCATATTG
>JBEAYK010000140.1:0-3973 GCA_041159305.1 Pseudomonadota bacterium | reverse complement strand
GCCTTCAATGCGGCCCGGCCAATCAGAAATTCGGCACGGCGCTTTTCCGAAGACAGGCCGGCGTGCTGGTTTTCTTCCGCGCTACTGAGCTCCGGTGCCGGGCAGGATAAATCGCGCACTTCTAGCAAAATCGGCGCGTTACAGACCGCGCCGAATGCGTTGCGTAATGAAGACTCATTCAATTCAATCGACATAGACCGTTTTGATGTTCATGAATTCATGGATGCCGTGCTCGGCCAATTCACGGCCGAACCCGGAGGTTTTAGTGCCGCCAAACGGCAAACGCACATCGGATCGCACTAACGCGTTGACGAATACCGCGCCTGCCTGGATCCGGCGAGCGACGGCCTCGCCACGCGCCTTGTCGCGCGTCCAGACACTGGCACCGAGCCCGAAGGCGGTATCGTTGGCGATCCGTACGGCATCGTCTTCATCGGACGCGCGGATGATGCTGGCCACGGGACCGAAAAGTTCGTCGGAATAGGCGGCCATGCCAGGCTTTACATCATCCAGGATGCTTGCAGGATAGTCACAGGGACCGTTGCCTTTGCTGCCGCCGAGAATCAATTTGGCACCGGCGGCGACACTGGCATCGACCTGCTGTTGCAGGAATTCGCGCGCATCCGGCCGCACCATCGGTGCCAGCGTGGTGGCATCATCGTTGGGATCGCCGGATTTCAGCGCCGCCGCAGCCGCGCTGAAGCGCGCCACGAACTCCTCGGCAATGCCCGGTGTCAGAATGAACCGCTTGGCGGCGATGCAGGTCTGTCCACCGTTGCCGAAACGCGAGGCAATCGCCACCGGAACCGCTTTGTCGAGATCGGCATCGTCCAGAACCACGAACGGGTCACTTCCACCCAGTTCCATGACGCACTTCTTCAGATTGGCACCGGCATTACCGGCCACTGATTTGCCGGCGCGTTCGCTGCCGGTCAGTGTAATGGCATGCACGCGCGGATCGGCGATGACCGACGCTGCACGCTGGTTATCGATATGCAGGACGTCGAACACGCCCTCCGGAATTCCGGCCAGCCGCAGGATTTCGGCAATGGCATCGGCACAACGTGGCACGTTGGTGGCATGCTTGAGCAGAGCCACATTGCCGGCCATCAAGCCGGGGGCCAGAAACCGGAACACCTGCCAGATCGGGAAATTCCAGGGCATCACCGCGAAAACACAGCCGATCGGCTCATAGGCGACGAAGCTGCGGGAAGCCTCGGTCGCGATGTGCTTGTCCTGCATGTAGGTTTCGGCCTGGCCGGCATAGAATTCGCAGGCACCGGCCGATTTCTCAATCTCGGCCAGGGCTTCGCGGCGCAACTTGCCCATCTCCGCAGTCATGATGCCGGCGATGCGCTCCCGGTGCTCGCGCAATAGCGTTGCTGCGCGCCGAATCAGATCTGCACGTTTGGCAAACGATAGTGCCGACCAGACCGGATAGGCCCGTGCGCCAGCTGCAAGGCGTTGCTCAACCTGGTCGTCGCTGAAATACTCATAACGGTACTCGACGGCACCGGTCCATGGATTGATGGTTTCTACGGTCATAGATCTTACTCAGTTCTGCTGCAGGGCCAGCTGCATGTCACGCTGGCGGCGTTTCTCGCCGCGACGCATGGACCACCAGGCAATCAGCGCGGCGACGGACACGACCAGAATCATGAGGGAGGCCAGCGCATTGATTTTCGGACTGACACCCATACGCACCGAGGAGAAAATTTTCATCGGCAAGGTGGTCGAAGACGGGCCCGACGTGAAGCTGGAAATCACCAGATCATCGAGCGACAGTGTGAACGCCATCAGCCAGCCCGACAACAGCGCCGGGGCGATGATCGGAAGCGTGATAACGAAGAACACCTTCAGACGGTTGGCGCCCAGATCCATCGCCGCCTCTTCCAGCGAACGGTCGAGCTCGCCGAGTCGGGAGGAGATGATCACGGTCACGAATGCCATGGTGAAGGTGACGTGCGCGATCCACATGGTGGCGACGCTGCGCTGCTGGAAGATGCCAAACCAATCCCCGAGGGAAACGAACAGGAGCAGCATCGACAGACCGGTAATGACTTCCGGCATCACCAGCGGTGCGGTAATCAGCGCGCTGAACAGGGTCTTGCCGCGGAAACTGCGGAAGCGCGTCATCACCATCGCGGCCATGGTGCCCAGCACCACAGCCGCACAGGCGGTGAAGAACGCCAACTGCAGGCTGATCTTGGCGGCATCGATCATCTGCTGATCACGGAACAGCTCGAAATACCACTTGGTGGAGAATCCGGCCCAGACGGTGACCAGCTTGGACTCATTGAACGAATAGACAATCAGGCTAAGCATCGGCAGATAAAGAAACAGGAAGCCGATGGCCAGCATGACTATGCTGAATCGTGACAGGCGTGCGTGCTGGCTCATGCGAGTTTCGCCTCCATTTCCTTGGCTTGCGCTCGGTGGAAGATCATGATCGGAATGATCAGAAGCAGCAGCATGACGATCGAGACCGCCGAGGCCACCGGCCAATCGCGGTTATTGAAGAATTCCTGCCAGAGAATGCGGCCGATCATCAAGGTGTCCGGTCCGCCCAGCATTTCGGGAATCACGAATTCGCCGACCACCGGGATCATGACCAGCATGGATCCGGCGATGATGCCGGCCTTGGACAGCGGCAAGGTCACTTTCAGGAACGCTTTCCACGGACGGGCACCGAGATCACTGGCGGCCTCCAGCAGACGCAGATCCAGCTTGACCAGATTGGCGTAAAGCGGCAAGACCATGAACGGCAGATAGGCATAGACGATGCCGATGTACACCGCGATCGGCGTGTGCATGATGGCCAGGGGCTCATTGATGACGCCGGCCCACATCAGGAAATTGTTGAGCAGGCCGTTGTTCTTCAGGATGCCGATCCAGGCGTAGATGCGGATCAGGAACGAAGTCCAGGACGGCAGCACCACCAGCATCAGCGCGATGTTACGGGTGGCCGGATCCATGCGGGCGATGGCATAGGCCATCGGATAGCCGATCAGCAGACACAGGAAGGTGGAGATCACCGCGATCTTGATCGAGCTCAGATACGCGCTGACATACAGCGAATCCTTGATCAGATACAGGTAGTTCTTGAGATGCACATCGAGCGCGGGGTGTCCGTCAATCCAGACCAGCAACGGGGTATACGGCGGCATGGCGATGGCCGCCTGGGAGAACGAGATCTTGAAGGCGATGGCCAGCGGAATCGCGAAAAACAGTAGCATCCAGATATACGGCACGGCAATCACCAGCCATTGCGATCCGGGCAGACGCTTTTTCAGGCTGCGGAGCGCCCGGCTCATGAGGTCAGCACCACGCCGGAGTTGTCATTCCAGCTCAGCCAGACCACATCGTTCCATGTGAAGTTTTCTGAAGCCCAGCGCTTCATGTTGACGAAGTTGCAGAGCACCTTGGCGCCGCTCGGCAGGCGTACGTGGTACACGGAATGCGAACCGAAGTAGGCGATTTCCTCGATGACGCCGCGCACTTTGTTGTATTTCTGCGCCGGTTCGTCCTTGTCGATGTGCACCTTCTCGGGACGGATGGCGAAGGACACACTCATGCCGTCATAACCGGTAATGCCGTGTCCGACATAAATCGGCGCATCCATCTGGGGCGAGATGATGGTGACATGATCGGTTTCATCTTCGCCGATACGACCCTCGAACAGATTGACCGAACCGATGAACTCGGCAGTGAAGCGCGAATTCGGCTGTTCGTAAATTTCATCGGGGGTGCCGACCTGGCAGATGCGTCCGGCATCCATCACCGCGACGCGGTGCGCCATGGTCATCGCTTCTTCCTGGTCATGGGTCACCATGATGCAGGTCACGTTCAGGCGTTCGACGATGTTGACCAGCTCGATCTGCATCTGCGAACGCAGTTTCTTGTCCAAGGCCGCCATCGGCTCGTCGAGCAACAGCAGTTTCGGGCTGGTGGCGACGGCGCGCGCCAGCGCCTG
>JBEAYK010000013.1:0-13063 GCA_041159305.1 Pseudomonadota bacterium | reverse complement strand
GGGCGCTGCTGTTCGAATAGATCAGGTAGGGTTCGGCCTGATGATTGATGACCGACTCGTCGACCACCACTTTGCTGACATTGTCCAGCGACGGCAGTTCATACATGGTATCGAGCAGGACCGATTCCAGAATCGTGCGCAGGCCACGGGCACCGGTTTTGCGCTTCATCGCCTTCTGGGCCACGGCGGCGTAGGCATCCGGCCGGATTTCCAGCTCGACGCCTTCCATTTCGAACAATTTCTTGAATTGTTTGCTGATGGCGTTCTTCGGCTCGGTCAAGATTTTGACCAGAGCGGCCTCATCCAGCTCTTCGAGCGTGGCCACCACCGGCAGACGGCCGACGAACTCGGGAATCAGGCCGAACTTGATCAGATCTTCCGGCTCGACATCGTGCAGGAGCTTGGAAAGATCCATCTTGCGCTCGGACGACTTGACCTTGGCGCCGAAACCGATGCCGCCTGATTCGGTGCTGCGTTGCTGAATGATCTTATCGATACCGGCAAACGCGCCGCCGCAGATAAACAGCATGTTTTTGGTATCGACCTGCAGGAATTCCTGCTGCGGATGCTTGCGTCCGCCCTGTGGCGGCACCGAAGCAACCGTGCCTTCGATCAGTTTCAGCAGGGCCTGCTGTACGCCTTCGCCGGACACATCCCGGGTGATCGAGGTATTTTCCGATTTGCGGGAAATTTTGTCGATTTCATCAATGTAGACAATGCCGGACTGCGCTTTCTCGACGTCGTAATCGCACTTCTGCAGCAGTTTCTGGATGATGTTCTCGACGTCCTCGCCGACATAGCCGGCTTCCGTCAACGTGGTGGCATCGGCAATGGTGAACGGCACATTGAGCAGCCTGGCCAGCGTTTCGGCCAGCAGGGTCTTGCCCGAACCGGTCGGGCCGATCAGCAGAATGTTGGATTTGGACAGCTCGATATCGTCGTTTTTGGCACGCGACTCGATGCGCTTGTAGTGGTTGTAAACGGCCACCGACAGCGTTTTCTTGGCGCGCGGCTGGCCAATGACGTACTGGTCGAGCACCTCGAGGATTTCTTTCGGCTTCGGCAGATGGCTGCGGGCCGAACCGGCTTTTTCCTGGAGTTCTTCGCGGATGATGTCGTTGCACAGGGCAACGCATTCATCGCAGATGAACACGCTCGGGCCGGCGATCAGTTTGGTGACCTCATGCTGGCTCTTGCCGCAGAACGAGCAGTACAGGATTTTGGTCGTGTCACCGGAGCGGGTTTTACGGTCGTCTGTCATAGTCTGGATTTCGGCAAAGGACACTCACCCTGAGCATAGCACAAGCGGCTCAGGGTGAAAGTACCCGGGAATGGGGATTAAGCCGGCTGGATGCTGTCTGCAGGACGCCGGTCGATGACGGAATCGACCACACCGTAGGCCTTGGCTTCTTCGGCGGCCATGAAGTAATCGCGCTCGACATCAAGCTCAATTTTTTCAATAGGTTGGCCGGTGTTGGCAGCCAGTTCGGCATTCAGGCGCGAGCGCAAGTACAGGATTTCCTTGGCTTGAATCGCGATATCGCTGGCCTGGCCTTGGGTGCCACCGGACGGCTGGTGAATCATCACCCGCGAATTCGGCAGGATGTAACGTTTGCCTTTGGTGCCGGCAGCCAGAAGGAACGAACCCATCGAGCAGGCTTGACCGACACAAATGGTCGAGACGTCCGGCTTGATGAAGCGCATGGTGTCGTAAATCGCCAGACCAGCCGTCACGACGCCACCGGGCGAGTTGATGTAGAGGCTGATGTCCTTTTCCGGATTGTCGGCCTCCAGGAATAGCAGCTGCGCGACCACAACATTGGCCACATAGTCATCAATGGGGCCAACCAGGAAAATGACACGTTCCTTCAGCAGGCGCGAATAGATGTCGAATGAGCGTTCGCCGCGCGGGGTCTGTTCGACCACCATGGGGATCAGGTTGAGTCCTTCGGTTACGGCCATGGCGGTCTCCTTCGAATGCGCAGTGGTCTGGGTAGATTAAACCGGACGCATCGCTTCAGTAAAGGAAAGTTCCTGATCGGTCGATTGTGCGCGCTCGGCGACCCAATCGATGACCTGCTCTTCCATCACGCGGTTCTGCAGCCCTGACATTAAGTTGGGGTCGTTTCTGTACAATTCAATGACCTGTTTCGGTTCTTCGTAGGTCGAGGCAATGAGCGACAGGGTTTCCTTGACGCGGTTGAAGTCGAGTTGCAGTCCGTTCTGACGCGCGATTTCACCGACCAGAAGACCGGCGGCGGTACGGTTGCGTGCCGGCACCATGAACTGGTCGAACGGATAAACCGCGTCGGCCTGTCCTTGCTGGCGCGCCTGTTCCTGGGCATTGGCGGCCAATTTACGGGCCTCCTGCTCAATCATCTTGGCTGGAAGTTCGACATGGCTGTAGGCCGCGACCAGCTTCTGGGCGACTTCCGCACGCAGACGGCTCATCAGCATGCCTTTGAGTTCACGCTCAAGGTTGGCACGCACTTCGTTGCGGAACACCTCAAGCTTGCCATTCTTGACGCCGAAGCTCTTGACGAAGGCTTCATCGGCTTCCGGAATACGCGGCTCGGAGACCTGGGTGGCCTTGATGGTCACTTTGGCGGCTTGACCGGCAAGCGCCGGGACACGCCAATCGGCCGGGAAAGTGATTTCCACGGAACGCTCATCGCCCGCATTCATGCCTGACAGCTGTGCTTCCAGCTCCGGGAACATGACGCCCGAACCCAGTACCGTGGCGCCCTTCTCGGTACCCTCTTCAGGCACACGCGCCGAAGCGGTGCTGGCGAAGGTTTCGACAGCAACAAGATCGCCAACCTGCGCAGAGCGGCTGACCGGCTCCCAGGTCCGACGCTGCTGGCGCAAGGTGTCGATCATATGGTCGATATCGGCATCAGCGACTTTGGCCTGCACGCGATTGATCTGCAGCTGGGTGACGTCGATGGTCCCGAAATCCGGGACGATTTCAAAAGTTGCGGTGTAGCGGATTTCATTCTCAGCTTCGGTCGGCTCGGCTTCGATGCTCGGCTGACCGGCGATGCGGACGTTTTCCTGACGCACGGCCTGATCGAAACTGGCACGGATCAATTCACCGAAAGCTTCCGAGCGGACCTGCGGGCCGAAACGCTGCTCGATGACCTTGGTCGGCACTTTGCCCTTGCGGAATCCTTTCAGGTTGGCCTTGCTCGCCATATCGCGCAGACGACCGTCAATCACTGAGGACAGGCGGTCGGCAGGAATGGAAACCGTCATGCGGCGTTCGAGCGTACTGGTGTTTTCGACTGAAATTTGCATTGCAACTCCTACATGCGCTTTGCGCAGCTAAAAAATGAAAAAACCCGCGGAAAGCGGGCTTGACGACTGAAGCACCCTTCCATGCAGATGGTGCGAAAGGAGAGACTCGAACTCTCACGGGTTGCCCCACTGGAACCTAAATCCAGGGCGTCTACCAATTCCGCCACTTTCGCATGGACCGAGCAGATGATTCGGACGCCGGACGTGGCGAAGCCCTTGGTAAAGGGACTCGCAAAGCGCAGACCAGCGCCGTTTCGCTACAACAACGGACTGTCGCTATTATGCCGTAATTTGAACTGGGGTGGAAGACGGGATTTGAACCCGCGACCCTCGGAATCACAATCCGATGCTCTAACCAACTGAGCTACATCCACCACTGGAGAAACTGGCGCGCCCGGAGGGACTCGAACCCCCAACCAACGGAGTAGAAGTCCGTTGCTCTATCCAGTTGAGCTACAGGCGCTCAAAGGGGATTCTGCACCACGATACGGTTTCAGGGAAGCCTTTTCGTGCATCAGATTGGTCGGGGTTGAGGGATTCGAACCCCCGACCCTCTGGTCCCAAACCAGATGCGCTACCAGACTGCGCTAAACCCCGACGGGCTGTTGAAAAAATGGCGCGCCCGGAGAGATTCGAACTCCCGACCTACAAGTTCGTAGCCTGTTGCTCTATCCAGCTGAGCTACGGGCGCGCTGAGGGATGAAATTATGAATGAAATCAGCTTTGCCGTCAACCGAAAATTCCATCAAGTCACCGGAGGTTAAGTCCGCGAAACCGTCATTCCGCCCTTAAAACCAGGCCCTGAGGCCCAGAACGAGCTGGTTTTCATGCCCCGGCCCGCCCTCCAAACGTTGCCAATCAGCACTTTCTCCGAAATAACGGACATGGCTCCATCCGATATAAGGCGCGAACTTCCGGTTGAATTCGTAACGCAGACGCAGGCCGGCCTCCAGCGTATTCAGTCCCTCTCCCAATCCGCGCTGCGGATCGGATTTTCCGTACAGCTCGGCCTCAAGCACCGGCTGAAGTATCCAGCGTCCGCTCAGGAGCGTCTCGTACTCCGCACCGAATCGCAGACCGTACTGTCCGTTCTGGCCAAGATAGGCGGTCGCCTCGATTTCAAATTTATAGGGAGCCAGCCCGATCAATCCGAAGGCCAAAAAGTCCTGGGGTCTCCCGGGATTTTCATCGTGACGCAGTCCGACGACCGCATCCCACCAGGGCGAAACCGCGCGCCCGTAGAGCAACTCCAAATCAGCGGCCTCGGTCTCGCCGGCCACGCGCTCCCCGGAACTGCGCAGCCAGAGCCGGTTGATGTCGGATCCGACCCATGCCTTGCCTTCCCACGCCATACCAGTGCCATGATCCGCATCCCAGAATTCAAGCTTTTCCATCAGCACCTTGCTTTGCCATTCAGGGGCATGCGCATGATCATGAGCCAGCTTCGGAAATGCGGCGGCACGGTCGGCGTCGGTCACGGGCGGAATCGGTGTTTTCGGCGTGTCCATGTTCCAGAAATCATCCGGTTCGGATTCCGTGGCCTCCTGCGCCATCGCAGGCAATGCGAGGATAAAGGATAAAATCAGCGCGAAGCGCATCATTCGACCACCCTCACTTCGCGCATCATGCCCGACTCCATGTGATACAGCAGGTGGCAATGATAGGCCCAGTGGCCCAGAGCATCGGCACGCACCCGATAGCTGCGCTTGCTGCCGGGCGGCATGTCGATGGTGTGCTTGCGCACCATGAAGCCGCCCTTGTCGTCCTCCAGATCGCTCCAGAGTCCATGCAGATGGATCGGGTGGGTCATCATGGTGTCATTGACCAGCACGATGCGGACGCGCTCGCCGTAATTCAGCTTCAGAGGCTCGGCTCCGGCAAAGGGGATGCCATTGAACGACCAGGCGAATTTTTCCATGTGCCCGGTCAGGTGCAGTTCGATTTCCCGCTTCGGCCATCGCCCGTCGGGATCTTCGAAACTGCTCTTCAGATCGGCGTAGGCAAGCACCCGCCGGCCGTTGTCACGCAGACCGATGCCTGGATCATCCAGTTTCGGTAACGGTGCCATGGTCTGCATATCGACCAAGGGATTCCCGATTTCACTGTCCGGATGTCTTTGCATGGCGGCTCCGCCATGATCCATGCCCGTCATTGCGGCCATGTCGTGCCCGCTGTGATCCATCTCTGCAGAAGCATCAGGTTTTGCAGATGCCCCATGCGATGAATGATCCATGCCGCCATGGCCCATATCGTCCATGCTGAGAATCACCCGCGGATCCGTTGCCGGAACCGGCGCACGCAGCCCCTCCCTCACCGCCAAAGTACCGCTGACGAAGCCGGTCCGCCCCATGTCCTGCGCGAAAACCGTAAATGCGTCCTGCCCGGATGGTTCGACGATGACATCGAAGGTTTCAGCCACCGCGATACGGAACTCATCAACCGTGACCGGATGTACATTCTGACCATCTGCGGCGACCACGGTCATTTTCAGGCCAGGAATGCGGACGTCGAAATAGGTCATCGCCGAACCGTTGATGAAACGCAGGCGCACTTTCTCCCCCGGCTTGAACAAGCCGGTCCAGTTGCCCAAGCCGGTGGTTCCATTCATCAGATAGGTATAGGTGTTGGCATTGACGTCGGAGAGGTCGGTCGGAGTCATCCGCATGCGTCCCCAAGCGCCGCGGTCATCCAGGGTTTCTGCCAGCCCTTTCTTATCAGCATCGCGCAGGAAATCGGAGACCGTACGTTTGCCGTAATTGTCGTAACTTGACATCTGCTTCAGACGCTTGAAAAGGTCCGCAGGCGACAGGTCGGTCCAGTCGCTGAGCAGCACGGTATAGTCGCGGTCATAGCGGAACGGTTCGGGTTCAAGCGGTTCGACGATCAAGGCGCCATAGAGACCGGCCTGTTCCTGGAACCCGGAGTGGCTGTGATACCAGTAGGTGCCGGATTGTTTGAGCTGGAAACGGTAAAGCCACGACTCACCGCGATGAATGCCATCGAAACTCATGCCCGGCACGCCGTCCATATTGGCCGGCAGCAAAATGCCATGCCAGTGAATCGACGTGGTGTCGCCGAACAGAGATCCGCGCGGCAACAGATTGTCGACGCGCACGGTCACGGTATCGCCTTCACGCCAGCGTATTTCGGGGGCAGGCAGGCTGTCGTTAACGGTCACCGCGGTCCGGTTCTTACCGGTGAAATTGACCGGCATCTCGCCGATGCGCAGATGCAGATCGGTGCTGCGCAGTATCGGAGCACCTTGCCCTGCGCGCGCCGACACTGGCCAGGCGCCGAAACCGGCCATGATTCCACCGGCGGCAAGACCCTGGACGAAACGGCGGCGGCTTGGATTTCGGAAGGACATACAGATAGGGTGCGAATCGGCGGAAAACCATCATACCGCCGCCGATAGAGACGGTGCGTCCGGATAGTGTGAATTCCACAAAAAAACCACCCGCAAGGGTGGTTTCGTAATTTGGCGGAGAGAGAGGGATTCGAACCCTCGATAAGGCTTTTGACCCTATACTCCCTTAGCAGGGGAGCCCCTTCAGCCTCTCGGGCATCTCTCCGGGGTCTGAAACGGCGGAGCCGCTACAGGCTGACCATGATACGGCTTTTGGCCGTTCCGGTAAACCTCATTCTGACTTGGGTTCAGTGTTTTCCTTGGAATCCCGGCCGATTTTCTGATAAATCTCTTCCCGATGCACGCCCACATCCTTGGGCGCAGTGATGCCCAGACGGACCTGGTTGCCTTTCACGCCGAGCACGGTCACGGTGATTTCATCACCGATCATCAGCGTTTCTCCGACACGTCGGGTCAGGATTAACATGGAACCACTCCTTTTGCGTCACAACCATTTTCCATTATCGCAAGCAAATCCTAGACCACATTCGGGCCAAGGGCAAATAACTCAGGCCAGACGCTCGGCCAACCATCCGTCGAGCTCGGCCATGGCCTTGAGCAAGGCCGGGCCGTCCTCACCCCCGCCTTGAGCAAAATCCGCCCTGCCGCCACCCTTGCCGCCGATCTGGGCGGCGATATGTGCCAACACGTCGCCGGCTTTCAGCTTGGCCTGCGCCCTGCCCTGAACACCAGCAACCAGAGAGGCTTTGCCGTCCTGCGCCGCAGCCAGAACGATGACAGAATCCGGAAGTTGGACCTTGAGATTGTCGACCAGTTCCCGGAGTCCTTTGGGATCGCCGCTCTCGATACGGAGCTTGACCAGCTTAATGCCGGCAATCTCGATTGCCTGGGCCGCCAATTCAGCGCTCTGCCCGGAGGCTGCCTTGGCCTTGTAAGCCTCCAACGCCAACTCGAGCTTCTTCTGGCGCTCAAGCAACTGGCTGAGCTTATCGACAACATCATGGCTGCGTGCTCCGATAAGCTCAGCAGCTTTCTGCAATACCGATTCGTTATGCTTGAATACGGCTACCGCGTTGGCACCCGTGGTCGCCTCGATCCTTCGGACACCGGCGGCTACACCGGCTTCGGACAGGATTTTGAAAACACCGATGTCGCCGGTACGGTGCACATGGGTGCCGCCGCAGAGTTCTGTGGAGAAATCACCCATCCGCAGAACGCGTACGCGCTCGCCGTATTTTTCACCGAACAGCGCCATGGCTCCGAAATCGAGGGCTTCCTGCATGCCCATGTGATGGACCTCGGCTTCGGCATTGCGGCGGATTTCGGCATTCACCAGATCTTCAATACGCTGCAGCTGCTCGGCCGTGACCGACTGGAAGTGGGAGAAATCGAAACGGGTACGCTCCGGAGTCACTAGCGATCCTTTCTGGCTGACATGTTCGCCGAGCACGCTACGCAGTGCCGCATGCAACAGGTGAGTCGCCGAATGGTTGATGACCGTCGCCTGACGGCGGTCGGCGTCGACGCGGGCGGAGAGTTTGTCACCGATAGCAATTCGGCCGCTTTCCATCACACCGACATGGCCATGGAATATGGCGGACAGTTTCTGGGTGTCTTCGACCCGGAAACGCACGCCCGTGGATGCACACAGCACACCGGCATCACCGACTTGACCGCCGGATTCGGCATAAAACGGGGTCTTGTCGAGCAGAACGATGCCGCGCTCTCCGGCTTCAAGGGCAGATACCGGCTGCCCATCGCGGAGCAATGCCACAACGCGGCAGCCGTCACATTCCTGCTTTTCGTAGCCCTTGAATTCGGTGGCATTCAGGCTGGCAACCAGTTCCGCCGGCAGGCCGATTGTGCCGGCGAATTTGCTGGCGCCACGGGCACGTTCCCGCTGCTGATCCATCAAGGTTTCGTAGTGTTCCATCGCATCCGGCGCCGGAGCCAAACCCCGCTCACGTAGGATATCCAAGACCAGGTCGGGCGGGCAGCCAAAGGTATCGTGAAGCAGGAACAACTGCTCGCCGCTGATGACACTGGCACCTTCAGTCAACATGCCGTCAAGACGGATCATGCCGGCATCGAGCGTGGTCGCGAAGGCCGCTTCTTCGGCTTTCAGAGCCTGTTCAATCAAAGACCTTTTGCTTTCCAATTCGGGATAGGCACCGGCCATTTTCTCGGCCAAGGGCTGCAGCATGCGCCAGAACAAGCCTTCTGGACGCAGCGCGCCGAGCTTCCAGATATGGCGGACGGCACGACGGATGATACGCCGCAGCACGTAACCACGACCTTCATTGGATGGCAATACACCATCGGCAATCAGGAAACTGCAGGCGCGGATATGATCGGCGATGACCCGAAGTGATTTGTTCCCCAGATCGTCCGTGCCTGTCAAAGCTGCCGCAGTGCGAATCAGATGATCGAACAGATCGATTTCATAATTGCTGTGGACATGCTGAAGAACGGCGGCGATGCGCTCCAGGCCCATTCCGGTGTCGACGCACGGTGCCGGCAACGGCAACAGGGTGCCGTCGGGCTGGCGGTCGAACTGCATGAATACGTTGTTCCAGATCTCGATGAAACGGTCACCGTCTTCATCCGGAGAACCGGGCGGCCCGCCGGCGATATGATCGCCGTGGTCATAAAAAATCTCGGTGCAGGGGCCGCAAGGCCCGGTATCGGCCATCTGCCAGAAGTTGTCCGACGCGAACGGCGCACCCTTGTTGTCACCGATACGGATGATCCGGGATTCCGGCAGACCAATCTGCGTATTCCAGATATCGAATGCTTCGTCATCGGTATGGTAAATGGTGACCAACAGACGATCCTTGGGCAGCTTC
This sequence comes from Pseudomonadota bacterium, assembly GCA_041159305.1. GTDB lineage: Bacteria > Pseudomonadota > Gammaproteobacteria > Xanthomonadales > Xanthomonadaceae > Arenimonas. Next base: position 3,553 of record JBEAYK010000013.1, on the reverse strand, counting down.
CAGACTTCGGTCAGCAGTTCCCAGGCGTAGTGGATGGCGTCTTTCTTGAAGTAGTCCCCGAAGCTGAAATTACCCAGCATTTCGAAGAACGTGTGATGGCGGGCGGTATAGCCGACCTGATCAAGGTCATTGTGCTTGCCGCCTGCCCGCACGCAACGCTGGGAACTGACGGCACGAGTATAGCTGCGCTTCTCGGCGCCAAGGAACACATCCTTGAACTGCACCATGCCGGCATTGGTGAACAACAAAGTCGGATCATTGCCGGGAACCAGCGGACTGCTGGACACCACGGTATGGCCTTTACCGGCAAAGAAATCCAGGAAATCCTGGCGGATTTGCGCACTCGAGCGCGACGTCATCTGTGTCATGGTCAACCTGAAGCGTGGGACGCGGCACCGAGTGCACCGCTACGCCTTGATTTTAAACCATTTGCGTGCATTTTTAGGGACTTTCGTCGATTAAATCCGGCTCCACCGGCCATTCCGTGATTTTAACGGCGCTGTAGGCGGTTTTCTGCTCAAACCCCCGCCGGAGCAGGAAGTCGACAGCTTTCCGGCTTTGTGCCGGATCGGACTGGATTTTGCGTAAATAGCGGCGAGCTACAAGCCCTTGCGCGGTTTCCAACCAGTCGCCGGGAAGCGCCGCGATAGCCTCGGTGATGACCTCGGCAGCAAGGCTGTGCTGGGCCATTTCGGCCCGAATACGGACCGGGCCGTACCCGGCGGCCTGCCTTGATCGAGCAAGGGCCATGGCAAATCGCTCGTCATTCTGGAAATCCTGCCGTGACAAGGTTTCCAGCGCAGTGACGATTTCGCCGTCTTCCTTGCCGCGCTGGCGCAACTTCTGCTTCAACTCACGCTTCGAATGCTCGCGGCGTACCAGAAGACCCATGGCCTGCTGGTACGCCGGAAGTTCCGAAGCTTTTCTGCGCATCAGGCTTCGATGTCTTCAATGGGCTTTTTCGGGACGATGACCGGCTTGAGCTTTTCTTTGATTTTAGCTTCAAGCTCAAGAGCCATTTTCGGATTGTCTTTCAGATACTGGCGGGCATTTTCCTTACCCTGCCCGATGCGTTCACCGAGTGCGCTGTACCAGGCACCGGATTTTTCAACGAACTTGGCATCAACACCCAGATCGAGGATTTCGCCTTCCCGGGAAATGCCCTCGCCGTAGAGGATTTCGGTTATGACCTGCTTGAACGGCGGCGCCATCTTGTTCTTGACCACCTTGATGCGGGTTTCATTGCCGATGATTTCATCGCCTTTCTTGACCGCGCCGATACGACGGATATCCAGACGCACCGAAGCGTAGAATTTCAGGGCATTGCCGCCGGTGGTGGTTTCAGGGTTCTGGCCTGGCATCATCATGCCGATTTTCATACGCAGCTGGTTGATGAAGATGACCATGCAGTTGCTGCGCTTGATGTTACCGGTCAGCTTGCGCAGAGCCTGGCTCATCAATCGGGCCTGCAGGCCGACCTGCATTTCACCCATTTCGCCCTCGATTTCAGCACGTGGCGTCAACGCCGCAACGGAATCAACCACGACCATATCGACGGCGTTTGAACGCACCAGCATATCGACGATTTCCAGAGCCTGTTCGCCGGTGTCCGGCTGTGAAATCAGCAGATCATCGACATTGACCCCGAGCTTCTGGGCGTAACCCGGATCCAAGGCATGCTCGGCGTCGACGAAGGCCGCCGTACCGCCGGCTTTCTGGCATTGTGCGATGGTCTGCAACGTCAATGTGGTTTTGCCCGAGGATTCCGGGCCATAAATTTCGACGACACGACCTTTGGGCAGACCGCCGATTCCCAGCGCGAGATCAAGCATGATCGAACCGGTGCCGATGACTTCGGCCGCTTCGATGCTCTTATCACCCATCAGCATCACGGTACCTTTGCCGAATTGTTTATCGATCTGGGCCAAGGCCGCAGCCAGTGCGCGTTTTTTGTTCTCATCCATCGTCGGTTCCTCAGGGTTGTTTCGTTGGGGTAGTTGAATCGTAAAAGGCGGCAGTCGCAAAAGCTGAGACCGTCGCGAAACCAGTGTGGCCTTGACCCGTTTCGGGATCAGTCAGGTGACGGCGTTGGTTGCTATCGGAATTTATGGGCATGTTCATTTGCCGGAAGGCCGGATCAGGCCACAGTAGAGGCCTTCGATGGCGAAATCCTGATCTGGACGGACATCAATCGGCTGGAAATCCGGATTGCGCGGCAATAACCGGATGCCGTGCTTGCCGATTTTCAGACGTTTGATGGTGATTTCATCATCGATGCGGGCCACAACGATTTGATCGGAAAGCGCCTGCTGGGTGCGGTGGATGCCGACCAGATCACCGTCGAAAATGCCGTCATCGCGCATGGAATCCCCTTTCACTTTCAGCAGGTAATCCGGGGCCGGGGAGAAAAACGCCCGATCCAATAGCACGAAGTCGTCGGACGGGATATCGGCGCCGATGGGCAGGCCGGCCGCCACCCGCCCCAATACAGGCAGACGCAGGGCATCGCCGGCCGATTCCACCCGGGTTCGAGGCAGGGGAATCTCCACATCCTCATCGGATTGCGGGTGGCACAGGCGGATGCCGCGCGCCTGACCGGGCAGGCGGCGGATGTATCCGGCTTGTTCGAGTATGTCCAGGTGGTATTGCGCGGCACGAACGCCGCGGAAACCGAGCGCGTTGGCAATTTCGGTCTGGGATGGCGGCACGCCCTGCTCATCGATGCACTGGGCGATGAAGCTGAGAATGGCTTGCTGATTATCGGAAATGTTCATTAGTAGTAATACTACTAACAAAAAACGACCTGTCAAGCCCTTTTCAAGAATAATTCCTGATATGGCCCCAAGCATTTGATTCAAGGGTAGTATTAGCCAAGGCAAGGGGGCCTAGGGGAACGATAAAGGGCATGGCGGTTCAACGGCATTACAGGGCATTCATCAGTTACAGCCACAGTGACGAGGCTTGGGCGCGCTGGCTTCAGCGTGCGCTGGAAGGCTACCGCTTGCCGAAATCACTGCGTCAAAGCCAGCCCAACCTCCCCGCCCGTCTTTTCCCGATTTTCCGTGACCGTGACGAACTCGCCTCCGGCGGCGATCTGTCCGAGTCGATCCGCAAGGCCATGGACGACTCGGATGCGCTGATTGTCATCTGTTCTCCGGCGGCGCGTGCCTCGCATTGGGTCAATGAAGAAATCCGTCGATTCCGCGCGTCAGGCCGCGGCCACCGTATTTTCTGTCTGCTGGTCGCCGGCAGTCCGGACCCGCATTCTCCGGACTGCGCCTTTCCAGCCGCAATCCTGCAGGATGAAAACGGCAACATCAGCCATGAACCCTTGGCTGCCGATGCCACTCCCGGCGGTGACGGCAAGCGCAATGCCATGCTTAAGATCGCGGCTGGACTTCTTGATGTCGGCGTTGACGATCTCAAGCGTCGCGATGCGCAGCGACAGGCGCGGTTCTGGTCGATTGTGGCCGCGGGTGCGGTCTTCATCGCGATACTGACTATCGGTCTGGCGGTGTATGCCTTGAATGCCAAGCGCGAGTCTGAAATCCGC
>JBEAYK010000139.1:0-5930 GCA_041159305.1 Pseudomonadota bacterium | reverse complement strand
GGCCGAAGGCCGCCTGGTCAACCTCGGCTGCGCCACCGGCCATCCGAGCTTCGTGATGTCGAACTCGTTCTCCAACCAGACTCTGGCGCAGATCGACCTTTGGGCCAACAAGGACGTGTACGAGCCGAAGGTCTACATCCTGCCGAAGAAACTCGACGAGGAAGTGGCCCGTCTGCATCTGGAAAAGATCGGGGTGAAACTGACCGAACTGACCGACGCACAGGCTGCCTACCTCGGCGTTGCCAAGGAAGGTCCGTACAAGCCGGAACACTACCGCTACTAAGTCCCCGGAAAGGGCGCGCATGCGCCCTTTCTTTTGCCCGGAACAGCCATGAAGATTTCCTACGAGTTCTTTCCGCCAAAAACCGACGAGCAGCGCGCCCAGCTCGACCGCACCGCGGCCGCGCTGAAGGCGCATGCTCCGGAGTTCGCTTCCGTGACTTTCGGTGCCGGTGGCTCGACTCTGAGCTACACCGGTGAAACGGTGCAGCGCCTAGCCGATGCGCATGGACTCAATGCGGTACCGCATCTGAGTTGCATGGGCGGTACACGCGAAGAAATCCGACAGCTGGTGGACCAGTACAGAGCACAAGGCTGCAATCGCATCATCGCGCTGCGGGGCGACCTGCCCTCGGGTATGGCCCGCGCCGGCGACATGCACTTCGCCGCCGATCTGGTGCGTTTCATCAAGGCTGAGTATGGCGATGCCTTCGAGATCACCGTCGCCTGCTACCCGGAATTCCACCCGCAGGCTGAAGACGCCGAATCCGACATCGCGCGCTTTGCGGAAAAAGCGGCATTGGGCGCCAGCTCGGCGATTACCCAGTATTTCTACAATGCCGACGCCTATTTCCGCTTCGTCGACGATGTACATCGCCGTGGTATCACCATTCCGATCATCCCGGGCATCATGCCGATTTCGAATTTCTCGCAGATCCGACGTTTTTCGCAGATGTGCGGGGCCGAGATCCCGCGTTGGATGAGCCAACGTATGCTGTCATACGGTGACGATGCCGTCAGCATCCGCGAATTCGCCGCCGACTGCGTGGCGGCCATGTGCCGCCGCCTGCTGGATGGCGGTGCCGGTGAACTGCATTTCTATACCCTGAATCTGGCCAAACCCACCGAAGCCGTGCTCTCGCGTTTGCGCTGAAGCTGCGCTACAGTGCCGGTATGGCATTATTCCGCATCACGCTGTTGATTTTGTTATTGACCGGCAGCACCGCATCCGCTCAGGACATGCATCGGTGCCAACGCGCCGATGGCAGTGTGGTCTATACCGATCGTCAGTGTGAGCCGGAACAGACCGAAAAGCCGGCCCCCTCGCCGGCGGCCCCCGCCATTCCGCAAACCTCACGTTCCGGCCGCACCGGACTTCCGCCACCACCCGCCTGCAGTAAAAGCCCGGATGAGCTGCTGTACAGCGTACGTTCCGCCATCGACATGAAAGACGTCAATCAACTGGTCAAGAGCTACCATTGGGTCGGGGTCGGCCAGGAGCAGTCCGAAGGTCTACTTACGCGTCTGGATGCGATGGTGGATCGCCCTCTACTGGATGTGCAACTCCTGTATCCGGAGATGGTGACGGATACGGTTTCAGAGCCGGCGCCGGAAAGTATGACCGAAGAAAGCGAAAACGCTTACCGGGAACCCTTGCAAAAGCCACCCTTTGGATTAAAGGTGATGCAATACCGGAGCAATACCGCAACCGAAACGGTCAGCACGGTATTCCGTCTGCAACGTCACTACCAGTGCTGGTGGATCCGTTTCTGATCAGCTGAAACGAAGCACGGCCACGGCGCCGCCCTGTTCACGGGGTGCGATGCTGACTTTCCAGCCATACAATTCGCATAATCGGCGCACGATGGACAGGCCGATGCCGCCGCCGGTGGTGTTACCGACGCTGGATCCGCGATATCCGCGCTCGAACAGGCGCTCGGCATCTTCGGTACTGAGCCCTGGGCCGGTATCTTCAATGGCGATGTGGTCGGCTTCGACCCGGCAACGCACTTCGCCTTCGACCGTATATTTACAGGCATTGCCCAGCAGATTGCCGATGGCGACCGAAAGCACCGCCTCGGGTGCCTCGATGATGACGCCTTCCAGGCCTTCGACGAAAATCTCGACCGGCTTATTGGCCAGATGCGGACGGTTGGCCTCCGCCAGCTGACGTACCAGCTTGGCGATATCGCAACTGCCCATGCCGCGTTCATTGCGCGACAACATCAGTAGCGCGGTGGTCAAATCAGTGCACTGCAGCGCGGCGCGGTCGATGCGCAGGAGGCGCTGGCGCATTTTTTCAGTGATATCGGGATTGGCCAGAAGCAGTTCAGTGGCGCCGCGGATGACTGCCAGCGGGGTGCGCAGCTCATGACTAACGTCGGCATTGAATTCGCGGTCGCGACGGACAATCTGGGTCATCCGGCTGGAATAATCATCCAGGGCCGAGGCCAGCTGTCCGACCTCATCATCGGGAAACAGCGGAGCGAGCTGCTGGTTGCTTTCCTTGCCAACCATCATCCGCAGCCGTCGCGCCAATTCCAGCACAGGGCTGATGACGCGGGAGGACGACCAGATGCCGATCAGCCAGGCCAAGAGTGAAAACAAGGCGATGGCGCCAATTACCAGCAGGACCAGGCGTTGCTCGCTCAAACTGGCGCTGGTGACGTCATAGCGGACATAACTGACCAGATCTTCATCGCGGCGGATGGCATATTTGTACCGATGCAGCTGGCCGTTGCCATCGACTTCCTCGATGTCATACACGCCGGTGCTCAGATTCTGCAGCGCCAAAGGCATCTTGTAAGCGTTCCGCGTACTCCAGATTTTGGCCGAGAGCATTGAAAATGTGGCGGTCCCCTGCGGGTTGGTGCGCACCTGTGCAACGAAGTTATCGACTTCACGTTGCAGGGTGCTTTCAATGAGCTGACCTTCCAGCTTCGCCCGCAGATACAGGGACGACAGGGCGAACAGGGCAGTCAGCCCGAAGCCCAGCAGGAAAAAAGAAAAAATGATTCGGGTTCGGAGTCTACGCCTGTACTGCATCGGGATCGACGATTCGATAGCCTATGCCGTGACGTGTCTGGATCAGTGCCGTCGGGAACGGCTTGTCGATGGCCGCACGCAGGCCGTGGATATGCACGCGTAGACTGTCGGAGTCGGGCAGCTCTTCGCCCCAGACCCGGGTCTCCAGCTCATTGCGGGTCACCACCGAGGGCGAGGCTTCCATCAGCGCCTGAAGAATCTTCAAAGCCGTCGGATTGAGCTGGATCGACTCGCCACCGCGACGGACTTCAAGCGTATCAAGGTTGAACTCGAGATCGGCGATGCCGAGCGTGCGCGACAGATTGGTTTTGGTGCGCCGCGCCAACACCTGCAGGCGGGCTTCCACTTCCTGCAGGGCGAACGGCTTGACCAGGTAATCATCGGCGCCCGATTCGAAACCGGCGAGCTTGCTTTCCAGCGAATCCCGTGCCGTCAGCATCAGTACCGGGGTCTGTTTGCGGCCTTCCATGCGCAGTTTGCGACAGACCTCGATGCCATCAATTCCAGGCAGATTGAGATCCAGCACGATGGCATCGAAATCATTGACTACGGCCAAATGCAGGCCGGTCACACCGTCGGCGGCGTAGTCGACGGTATGCCCACGGTCTTCCAGATAATCGCCGAGATTGGCGGCGATGTCGCGGTTGTCTTCGATGACGAGAAGTCGCATTCCCATCAGCCCCCGGAAACGTGGGCCGAATCGCCTTTCTGGCCCTGCAGGGTGCGTTGCGTGGCATCGTAACTGCGCTTGCGCGCGGCAACCGTCATGCAATTGCGTCTGTTTGAGAATGCTGTTGATGCGTGTCTCTGCAGCCTTGGCAGCATCACTCGGCACTGACGCGCCATCGAGTAAGGCAAACTTCTCATTCAGTGCAGCGCGATTTTCCTTAGTCAACTCGGTGTACTCCAGCTGGCCCAACTTGGCCTCAATCTGCTGACGCTGCATGGAGACGTTGCCGGACGCCAGCGAAAGCTGGATGGCTTCAGCATCCAGCGTCGTGCCGGCATAGGCCAAAGATGAGACCAACAAGGTCGAAAGAAGGACAAGTCGTTTCATTGGGTAACCTCTTAAATAAATTCTAAATAATGCAATATTGAGAATACCACCAATTCCCGACCAAACCATAAAAAACCCGGCAAGCGGTTACCCGCTTGCCGGGTCAGGACGGTGAAGCTCCGATTACCATAACCGGTTGGTTGCTGACGAGGCGCGCAAACCGAAGAGATGGCTGGACAAGGCTAGACCCCGATGCGTTAATATTTCGTTAATTCTACCTGATGATTTGGTTATTCACGGTCATGTTTTGACCGATTGTCCGAGAAATCGCCAAATCAAGCATTTGCCCAGCAATATCGCGCCCTGTAGCCGCCTCCAAGGCCTCAAAACCCGGCGCAGCATTGACTTCAAGCAGCAGGGGCCCTGTGGCAGTCCGCAATAGATCGACCCCCGCCACCGCAAGCCCGATGGATGCTGTGGCTTCAAGCACCAACGCGGTTTCGTTTTCGGTCAGCGTAATGGCTTCGGTTCGGGCACCAAGACTGGCATTGGCCCTGAATTCCCCCGTCGCAGCAATCCTTTGCATGGCAGCGATAACATGCCCACTACAAACGAATGCGCGTATATCACGACCGGCGGCTTCTGCAATGAACGCCTGAAGTGTGTAGCGCTCGCCGGCTTCACTCAGGCGCGACATCAAACCCACTGCGGATTCCACATCATCAACGCGATGAATACCCCAGCCACCGGCACTGACGTCCTGCTTGATCAGCATCGGAAATCCGAAAGGCAGGGCCATCAAGGACCTTGCATCCATCGGTGTCGATGGTGAGAAACTCACCGGAATCGGCAGGCCACGACGGCAATAAACTGCCATGGCGGCCGGCTTGTCGCGTGCCAAAGCCACCGATTCCGCCGTGTTCAAACAGACCACTCCGTGCGCCTGAATTCGCGCCAACAGCTCCCCGCCCGGCACCTGCCAAATCGGTCCGAACCGCGGCAGAACGGCATCAAACGATTCAAGGAACTGCGCTTCATGACAGACCAGCGGATCAATCACCGTCAATTCGACACCACGCTCATTGGCCGCCGCCAGCAGGCGACGGTTTGCGTAAAGTTCCGGGTCCCGCGATATCACCGCAATCTTCATAAGCCGGTTTCCCGATGCCCGGTCAGGCGTTAAACTGTGTGCATGGAATTGTATCTGAATGGTGAACTGCGTCAGCTAGACACCGGCATCGACATCCAAGGGCTGATTGAGCAACTTGGGCTATCGGGCCACCGGTTTGCCGTGGAGGTGAATCGGGAGATCATACCCAAGAGCCGTCACCCCGGATTTCGGCTGCAGGACGGCGACCGGGTCGAAATCATCCAGGCCATGGGCGGCGGTTGAAGGCTGACGGCCAGCATCGATTCAGGCGATAATAGACGCATGAGTACGCCGACAATCCATGACCCGCTGATCATCGCCGGGAAAACCTACCGCTCCCGACTACTGACCGGTACCGGGAAATTCACCGACTTTCAACAGACCCGCGACGCTACCGATGCCGCTAGGGCGGAAATCGTCACTGTCGCTCTGCGCCGGACCAATCTCGGTCAGAACAAGGGTGAACCAAACCTGCTGGATTTTCTGCCGCCGGGTCGCTTCACACTGCTGCCCAATACGGCCGGTTGTTACAACGCCGAAGACGCTGTGCGCACCTGCCATCTGGCACGGGATCTGCTCGATGGCCACACGCTGGTGAAACTGGAAGTGCTCGGCGACCCAAAAACGCTGTTTCCGCATGTGACACAAACCTTGCTCGCCGCCGAACGCCTGGTGGCCGACGGCTTCGATGTCATGGTGTATACCTCGGACGACCCGATTGTTGCCAAGCAACTGGAA
>JBEAYK010000138.1:0-3990 GCA_041159305.1 Pseudomonadota bacterium | reverse complement strand
ATAGCCCGAATGGGACAGCGTGACGACGACATCTTCGGAGGCGATCAGATCCAGATCAGCCAAATCTTCCTCGCTGGCACGGATCTCGGTGCGGCGGTCGTCGCCGAAATCGTCCTTGATCTTGAGAAGTTCACCACGGATGACATTGAGCAGGCGTTCCGGAACTTCGAGGATTTCGATCAGATCACGGATTTCGGCAAGCAGTTCCTTGTATTCCTCGGTCAGCTTGTCCTGCTCCAGCCCGGTCAAGCGGTTCAGGCGCATTTCCAGGATTTCCTTGGCCTGCACTTCCGTCAGCTGGTAACCATCGGCCAGCAGGCCGAAACCGTCGCCGAGTTCTTCAGGACGCGATGCATAGGCACCGGCAGCATCCAGCAGGGACTTGACCAAGCCCGGCTGCCAGCGCTTGGCCATCATCCTGTCCTTGGCCTCTTGCGGGTTCTGCGAGGTCTTGATCAACTCGATCATTTCGTCGATGTTGGCCAAGGCAACAGTTAGACCTTCGAGAATGTGGGCACGAGCACGGGCTTTACGCAGCTCGAAGATGGTACGACGGGTCACCACCTCACGGCGATGACGCACAAACGCTTCAAGGATCTGCTTCAGGTTCAACAGCTGCGGACGGCCATCGACCAGCGCAACCATGTTTATGCCGAAACTCTGCTGAAGCGGGGTTTCGTTGAACAGATGGTTGAGTACGATTTCCGCGGACTGGTCGCGCTTGATTTCAATGTAAATGCGCATGCCGTCCTTGTCGGACTCATCGCGCAGCTCGGAAATGCCCTCGACGCGCTTTTCCTTGACCAGCTCGGCGATTTTTTCAATCAGACGGGCTTTGTTGACCTGATAAGGCAGCTCGGTAACGATGATGGCTTCGCGGCCATTATCCTGCATCTCGATTTCGGTTTTGGCGCGCATGACCACGCGGCCACGACCAGTATGGTAGGCGGCATGGATGCCGGCGGCGCCGTTGATGATGGCAGCGGTCGGGAAATCTGGGCCGGGGATGTGTGCAATCAATTCCCCGATACCGATATCCGGATCATCGATCAGCGCGATGGTGCCATTGATGATTTCGCCGAGATTGTGCGGCGGAATCTTGGTCGCCATGCCGACTGCAATACCCTCGGAGCCGTTGATCAGCAGGTTCGGCACTTTGGTCGGCATGACCGTGGGCTCAAGCTCCTTCTCATCGTAGTTGGGCTGGAAGTCGACGGTTTCCTTGTCGATGTCGGCCAACAACTCATGGGTGATGCGTGCCATGCGCGCTTCGGTATAACGCATGGCCGCGGCGGAGTCGCCGTCAACCGAGCCGAAGTTACCCTGCCCGTCCACCAGGAGATAGCGCAAAGAGAACGGCTGCGCCATCCGGACCAGCGTGTCATAAACGGATTGATCGCCGTGCGGATGGTATTTACCGATGACATCACCGACGATACGGGCCGATTTGTAATAAGGCTTGTTCGAGTGGGCGCCGAGCTCATGCATGGCATACAGCACGCGGCGGTGCACCGGCTTCAGCCCGTCACGCACATCCGGCAGGGCGCGACCGACGATTACGCTCATGGCGTAATCAAGATAACTGCGGCGCATTTCGTCTTCGAGGTTTACCGGTATAACTTCTTTGGCTAAATCTGACATTCAGGCACTCGGAATTCTAGGGATTTTGATGCCATTTCCGACCCCTTCTGGAGCCGGAAAAACATAGCTAGAATTGTAGCAGAATCCGGTGCGCTTTTCGCGCTTTTTCGTACTTATAAAACAAGGATTTACGGGCTTGACACCGAGCCGAAAATTGCCGCCATTTTGGAGGCGTCCGGGCTGGCAATGACCCCTTTTTCGGTGACCAGGAAATCGATGCAGGCAGCCGGAGTGATGTCGAACACCGGATTGTAGACCGCGGCGGCTCTGGCGCCGATTTCGGCGCCACCGATATGGGTCAATTCCGTGCCTGGACGCTGTTCAATGGCGATATCGATTCCAGAGGCGGTGGCCATGTCGATGGTCGAACTCGGAGCGACCACCATGACCTTGACGCCATGGGCCTTGGCGGCGAGCGCATGGGCATAGGTACCGATCTTATTGGCGACATCGCCATTGGCGCAGATGCGGTCGGCACCGACAATCACGGCATCGATCAGTCCCTGCTGCATCAGGTAGGCCGAGGCCGAATCAATGATCAGCGTTGCCGGAATACCGTCCTGCAAGAGCTCCCAAATGGTCAGCCGCGAACCCTGTAGCCAGGGACGGGTTTCACTCGCGTAGATCTTCGCGATACGCCCGCTGGCGATACCGGCCCGGATTACACCAAGCGCCGTGCCGAAGCCTGCGGTAGCCAGTGAGCCGGTATTGCAGTGGGTCATTACCCGTGCGCCTTCCGGAAGGCAATCAGCACCGAAGCGCCCCATCCGGTAGTTGGCGTCCAGATCCTCGCTTTGGATGGCTTGCGCTGCCGACAGGACTCCCTCTCGCCAATCAGCGCCCATAGTTTGGAGAAGAGATCGCATACGCTGTACGGCCCAGCGAAGATTCACGGCGGTTGGGCGGGCCTGTTCCAAAGCAGTCAATTCCAAATCGATCCGCTGCAGGGCTTCTGCACCGGTATCGGCCTGGACGGCATGAGCCGCCAAGACCACGCCGAAAGCACCGGCGATGCCGATTGCAGGAGCGCCGCGGACGGCAAGAACATGAATCGCCTCGGCGACCTCCGAAGATGTCCGGCAGACCAGATGGCTCTGGCGATGCGGCAATTCACGTTGGTCAAGTACCAAGAGATGGTTGTTCTGCCAGACCAATGGCCGCACGCGGTCGACTTGTTCGAAATTCATGGTATCTTCCTTTTCAACAGTCATTTTAGCAATAATGCCGCAGGTCCACATGGCCACATCGATGCTCCGTCCCAGCGGTAAGATTGAAGTCATGCTGCATGCCGCGTGTGTACGGGCTGGTGCCTTTGCCATCGCTCATAGCATCATCAGCCGATTTCCTCTGGCCAAACCCTTTCTGGCCAAACCGGTAATGCAATCGCTCGAGAAAAACAGTCCGCTGCGCATCCAGAAGCAGTTGATTAAGGACATCTACAAACAACATGGTCTGAAACCGGCCAGCTGGGAAAGCTCCGCCATCATCGCCGTCGCCGAAAGCAGCGCCGGGCAGCTCGTTGATTTCAAGCAATTGGAACGAAAAATCAAACAAAGCCTCGGTAACCGTTTGGCCGGCTGGTTGCTCAAGGCTGCACCGCTGGCACAGTGGGCGCCCGACATGGTGGCTGTTGTCGCACACACCTGGGCCATCGGACGTTACGCCGACAGCGTCGGCCGCATCCGCAAGATGGGGTCGGACATGTTGCCGGCTCCTCTGGCGAAAAACTTGAAATTGCCGGCCAGCATCCTATGGCACTGGACCGAAGAAGCCTTCGAGTTGGCGCTTCCTGTTCTCGGCAAGATTCATGCGGCCGGAACCCGGATCAAGCGCGACTGAAATCGAAAGCGATAACCTCGGACATCCCGGTTTTTCCGAGCAGGCAAAGCATCAGACGATCAAGCCCCATGGCGATGCCGGCACAGTCGGGCAGACATGCCAGCGATTGCAACAGATAATCATCTACTCTCGGCGCTTCATCGCCACTGACGCCTCTGCGCAGCAGATCTGCTTCGAACCGTTGCCTCTGTTCGACGGGGTTGTTTAACTCATGATAGCCATTAGCCAGCTCGGAGCTGCCGACGTAGATTTCGAAGCGCTCCGCCACCGGTACATCATCCTGGCGCAATTTGGCCAAAGCGCATTGCGTTGCAGGAAAGTCATGGATCACCGTCAGCTGTCGTTCCGGAAATGTAGGCTCGATGAGATGTGTCAGCAACAAGTCGAGCAGGTCATCCCGGGTGAGAGCACTCCGTGAGATGTTGATTCGGGACGCGACCGCGTCGTTCAATGCTGCATCACCGGCCAGAAGCGGATCGATACCGATGGCCTCCTTGAACAGTTCCCGAT
>JBEAYK010000137.1:0-3999 GCA_041159305.1 Pseudomonadota bacterium | reverse complement strand
GGATTTCAATCTGCTTGAAAAGACGGTACTGCACCCCGCCGAAGAAACTGGAGACGGTGCAACGGTAACCGGCCTCGGCTTCGCACTCGGCGACAATGGTCTTGCTGGTGTTTTCCAGCGCCGCCTGGCGTTGCAGACCATCCATGCCTTCATTGACAGCGGCGTTCATGCGCGCGCTGACGTCGGTGATGGAATCCATGACGAAGACCCGGGAGTTCGGACCGGCATTGACTTCCTCGGCATTCGTTTTGGCAATAAAGCCGTTACTGAGCAGGTCATTCTGCGGAGTCGAATTCAGCTGGATGCCGCCATAGGCGCAGTGGTGGTTAGTGGCGACCAGACCATTCGGGGAAATGAAGGAGGCGGTACATCCGCCCAGACTGACCACGGCGCCCATCGGCTGCCCGGTCAAATCGGCGAAATCAGAGGGATTCAGGGCTAAGCCGGCTTTTTTCAGCGGCCCGGCAATTTCGCCCAGCTGCTGCGGTACCCACATACCCTCGTCAGCCTGCACCGACACACCCGCCAACAGCATCAATGACAACAGTTTCATACGCATACCGACAAGCCTCGCTTTGGATTAAACCTCAATTATCCTACAAATCTCGGTCAAAGGGGCGTCAATTGGCGGTCCGGCGCGTATAATATGCGCCTGAACCGGGAGCCCCTTATGACCGCTATGATGAAAGCATTAGTCAAACGCCACGCCGAGAAGGGAATCTGGATGGAACAGGTTTCGGTTCCGGAGGCCGGGCCGAATGAAGTCCTGATCAAGCTTGAAAAAACCGCCATCTGCGGCACCGACCTGCATATTTACAAATGGGATGAATGGAGCCAGCGCACCATCAAACCCGGCCTTGTCATCGGCCATGAATTCGTCGGCCGCATCGCGGCCATCGGTCCGGGGGTGACCGGCTACCAGTTGGGCGATCGGGTCTCGGCCGAGGGGCATATCGTCTGCGGTCATTGCCGCAACTGCCGCGCCGGTCGCCAGCATCTGTGTCCGAACACCGTCGGCATCGGAGTCAACCGCCAAGGCGCGTTCGCCGAATACATGGTTATGCCGGCTTCCAATCTCTGGCCGATTCCCGACCAGATCCCGAGCGAACTGGCTGCATTTTTCGACCCCTACGGCAATGCTGCTCACTGCGCACTGGAATTCGATGTGATCGGCGAAGACGTTCTGATTACCGGTGCCGGCCCGATCGGCATCATCGCCGCCGGCATCTGCAAGCACATCGGGGCCCGCAACGTGGTGGTGACCGACGTCAACGATTACCGTCTGAAGCTGGCGGCGGACATGGGTGCGACCCGTGTGGTCAATGTTTCCAAGCAGAGCCTGAAGGACGTAATGGCCGAACTGCACATGGAAGGCTTCGATGTCGGCCTTGAAATGAGCGGCGTACCGCAGGCCTTCAACGACATGCTCGACTGCATGTACCACGGCGGCAAGGTCGCCCTGCTCGGCATATTGCCAAAAGGTGCCGGCGTCGACTGGGACCGCATCATCTTCAAGGGCCTGACCGTGCAGGGCATTTACGGCCGCAAGATGTACGAAACCTGGTACAAGATGACGCAAATGGTGCTGACCGGCTTCCCGCTGCAGAAAGTATTGACCCATCAAGTCCACATCGACGACTTCCAGAAGGGTTTCGATTTGATGGAAGCCGGCGTCTGCGGAAAAGTTGTTTGTAGCTGGTAGTCCCGGCGGAACTCTTACAAAAATAAAAAAGGGGCGCCGGAGCGCCCCTTTCAATTTACATCGACTGGATTTAGCCGCCGATCTTAAGGCTCAGCACGACGGAGTCGGAGGCGGTGTCATCGAGATTGGTGTCGTAGTAGTTCAGACCCACTTCCGCAATACCGAAAGTCTTGCTAATACCTACGGTCCAATCATTGTAGTCACCGAGAGTTTCCGAGAAAGTACGGCCGAAAGCTGCGTTCAAACTATAATCTTTGCCGAGATCCCAGCTGTTGCCGAGGTTCACATAGGTCACGTTTTCGCCAATGTTGCTATAGTCATTGGTGTAACCCACAGTCAAGGTAGCTACATCGTTCATCGAAAACTTGGTGATTAGTTCGTTGTAGTCGATATTACCGTAGGAGGAATCGGCGCCATGGTAGGTATAACGGGTCAGCATTACATCGAAATTGAACTTATCGCCCAAATCGGCAGCATAGCCCACATAGAAATCTACTTCATTGTTTGGAGCACCCGCTCCAAAGTTCACAGTAGACCACCAAGTTCCAGCATAAAAACCGGTATCATCGAAACTGTAATCTAATCCGCCTTGAAAAGCTTCACCACGTTCGGACTGCGAAACGCCACGGAACACGTAATCGGAAACGATGCCGGCATTCCAGCTGAAGTTGGATTCTTCAGTCTCTTGGGCGAACGAAACGGCCGGAGCCACGAGCAGAGCAGCCAGAATGGCAGCTTTAAGATTCTTTTGCATTGAGAAATCTCCAATGGTTTAGTTAAACAACAAAGGCGGAAAATGCGCCCTGCACACCAGTTTTAAACCAGTTAGCTGGAGACGATGTTAACGTATTTTTAGCAATTTTGGTAGCGTGTTGTTGTTTATTCAACACTATTCAAGATTCGTTCAGAATTCGACATCGCTGGGCCGTTGCTATAGGTATGAAATATAAATATATATTTCAATATGTTATGGAATTAGATGGCCATTCGGCTGTAAAATAGGGCTTTCTATAATGAGCGTCCACCATGAACAAAAGCGCCCTGGAATTCTATCAATCCGAGCTGGACAGCATTGAAAAACAGGGGCTGCTGAAGCGGGAACGCATCATCACCAGCGCCCAGTCCGCCGAAATCCAGCTGGAAGATGGCCGGACCGTGCTGAATTTCTGTGCCAACAACTACCTCGGATTGGCCGACAACCCGGACATCATCCAATCGGCCAAGGAAGCCCTCGACACGCATGGCTTCGGCATGGCCTCGGTCCGCTTCATCTGCGGGACCCAGGATCTGCACAAAACGCTTGAAGCCCGGATTGCGGCATTCTTCGGAACCGAGGACGCCATTTTGTACGCGGCCTGTTTCGACGCCAATGGCGGTCTGTTCGAACCCTTGCTTGGTGAAAACGATGCCGTGATTTCCGATGCGCTGAATCATGCTTCGATCATCGACGGCGTCCGCCTTTGCAAGGCCAAGCGCTTCCGCTATGACAACTGCGATATGGCCGGCCTGGAGGCCCAGCTTCAGGCCGCCGATGCTGCCGGTTGCCGCATCAAACTGATTACCACCGACGGGGTGTTCTCGATGGACGGTTCGATTGCGCCGCTTGCCGAGCTGACCGCACTCGCGGAGAAATACAAGGCCCTGGTGCACATCGATGAATGCCATGCCACCGGCTTTCTGGGTGCCAGCGGGCGCGGTTCGGCTGAAGTACACGGTGTCATGGACAAAATCGACATCTTCACCGGCACGCTGGGCAAATCGCTCGGCGGCGCACTGGGTGGCTTCACCACCGGGCCGAAAGCGGTCATTGAACTGCTACGCCAGCGCTCGCGGCCCTACCTTTTTTCAAATTCGCTGCCGCCGCCGGTGGTTGCTGCCGGCATCCGGGTTTTCGACATGCTGGCCGGTGCCGATGATCTGCGCCAGAAGCTTGAGGACAATACCCGATTCTTCCGTGAACAGATGACTCTCGCGGGCTTCACCATCAAACCCGGCACCCATCCGATTGTGCCGGTAATGCTGTTCGATGCGGTTCTGGCGCAGGAATTCGCCCGACGCCTGCTCGATGAAGGCATATACGCGGTCGGCTTCTTCTTTCCGGTGGTGGCCAAGGGACAGGCACGTATTCGTACGCAGATGAGCGCCGCGCACAGCCGGGAGCAGCTCGAGCGCGCGGTCGCCGCTTTCACGAAGGTCGGCCGCGAGCTAGGCGTGATTCAATAAATTCAAATCATCCGCGGCGTTACCAAACACGTATAGGGGTTGATTTCCCAGCGGAAGGAGTGGTTTGCCATTGG
>JBEAYK010000136.1:0-6580 GCA_041159305.1 Pseudomonadota bacterium | reverse complement strand
GGCCAGCATGGCGATGGCCGCTTCCGGAATCATCGGCAAATAAATCGTGATGCGATCGCCTTTGACCACCCCGAGATTTTCCAAAGCGTTGGCCAGCTGGCAGACGCGGGCATGCAGCTCGCCATAGCTGATGCGCTGCGAAGGAACCGCCGGATCATCGGATTCCCAGATGATGGCGGTTTTTTCGGCATGTGCCGGCAAATGGCGATCCAGACAATTGACCGCCACATTCAGTTCGCCATCCTCGAACCAGCGGATGCGGAAATCGTCTTTGTGGAAGCTGACGTTTTTGACCACGGTAAACGGTTTCGACCACAGCAGGCGGCCGGCCTGTTCTCGCCAGAACGCATCGGAATCCTTGGCAACGGCGTCATGCAGCGCGTCAACGGCGGCTTTGTCCAGAGCGGCCTTGGCGGCGAACGCATCGGATACGGGATACAGGTCAGTCATGGGTCTCCACCGCCTCACGCGGGCATTACCGGTTCTCGTGTATGGTATCCGAAATTGTCCGCACGCCTGAAGCCATGCCTGAATTGCCCGAAGTCGAAACCACCCGCCGCGGCCTGGAGCCGCATATCCTCGGCAAACGCATCACCGGCGTGGTACTGCGCCGCGACAACCTGCGCTGGCCGATTCCCTTCGACATCGTCGAGCAACTGCCGGGCCGAAAAATCACCGGCATCGAACGCCGCGCCAAATACCTGCTGATGCACACCGCGGCCGGTAGTGCGCTCTGGCATCTAGGCATGTCCGGAAGCATGCGCGTGCTGAAGGCCGGCACCCCGGCCGGCAAGCACGACCATGTCGACATCGAACTGAGCGGCAAGCGCATTATCCGCTTCACCGATCCGCGCCGCTTCGGCTGTCTACTCTGGCAGGCACCGGGTGAAATCCATCCGCTGCTGCAGAAGCTGGGGCCCGAGCCGCTCTCGGACGCCTTCAACGGCGATTACCTGTTCCGCAAGAGCCGCGGCAAGACCGCCGCAGTCAAATCCTTTCTGATGGATCAGGCCGTGGTGGTGGGCGTGGGTAACATCTACGCCGCCGAGAGCCTGTTCCGCGCCGGTATTTCCCCGCTGCGCGAAGCCGGCAGTCTGACCAAGGCGCGTTATGAAAAACTGGCGGGTGCGGCCAAAGAAATCCTGGCCTATGCCATTGAACGCGGCGGCACCACCCTACGCGATTTCATCAATCCCGATTCCGAACCCGGCTATTTCGAGCAGGAACTGGATGTGTACGGCCGCGAAGGCGAGCCCTGCAAGAAATGCGGGCGGCCGCTGCGCGACTCGCGCCTGAACAACCGGGCGGGAGCGTGGTGCGGGTTTTGTCAGACCTAAGAATTAATCTGGTTGACTCAAGCACCCACAGGGGATGTAATGGATGCTCTTAATCCACGGGGGCGCAGCCATGAATTCATCCATTGTTAAAACATCGATTATGCTTGCCATCGGCTTCATCGGCGGTATTGCCGCTTCTAATTTGCCTCTTGCTCATGCCGCTACGGAAAATCCCGACATGGCTTCCATGAAATTCATGGTTTCGATTAATGAAGTCAAACAGAACTTCGTTTTTGCAGATGAATTTAGCGGCAAATACAGCAAGTCCGTAACCCTTTCGAGTGGCGCAAATCGTACCATCACGTTAACGCCTATGATTCATGAAGGAATGCAGGTCATTGAACTAAACGATAATGGCGGCATCACTTACATGGGGCTTGATGGTACAACTACAAATGGCAAGCTGATGATTCAAACTCGATCCGTTGAGAATATGAAAGCCATGGCCCGTGCTCAGGGATGGACGTTAGAATAAGTACGAATTACTTGGTAGAAGCCTAGGTGCTAGAGGATTCATTTTTGACCCGTATTCTCTCGCTGAAATTTGTTCATTTATACAAAATTCTTCATGAATGATTGATTGGGGATATAAATGCCATGACATCGCAAAGCCTCATCACCCTCACCGCTTTCATCGCCTGGGCTCTCCTGCTCTTGGTGCTGATGGAAGTCATCCGCTCACAGCTGGTGCTCAGCGGCAAAGTCGTCGCCAATGGCTTCACGCCCGACAACGCCGGCCTGTCGCCATTCATGCAGCGCCTGGCGCGGGCACACGCCAACTGCGTAGAAAGCCTGCCGGTATTCGGCGGTCTGTTGCTAGTGGCCATCGTGACCGAACGCACCGCCATCACCGATCCGTTGGCTTATGTGTTTCTGGCCAGTCGTGTGTTCCAATCCCTGGTGCATCTGGCTTCCGCCAGCCCGATGGCGGTCAAAGTCCGCTTCACCGCCTTCGCGGTACAGATGGGCATCGGTCTGTATTGGGCTTTCAAGCTGTTATCCTCAATGCTTGCCCATGGCGCGGCCTGAGCCGCAGGTAGCAAGCACGATGTTCTGCGCCGCCTTCATCTGGGAACCCGGCACCTACGATGCCGAGTTCCACCGCCTGAATGACATCATCGATCAAGTAGCCTTGGCCCTGCCTGGCTATCTTGGCGTGGAGTCCTGGCAGAACCCGGACGGTTCGCGCCACTGCGCCAATTACTACTGGACCGACCTCGACACGCTGCATGCATTTTCCACGCATCCGGCGCATCAGGAAGCCAAGCGCCAATATGCGCAATGGTACAAGGGCTACCACATCGTCATCTCGGAAGTCATCCGTTCCTACGGCGACGGCGCCTTCGCGCACATCACTCCCAACCAGCGTGACCGCGTTGCGCCTGCGAATACGCCGGATTGACAACAGCTTGACCCGAATTCCGTTAGGCTAGGACCATCTCAATGTTTTGGAGCCCGCCATGAAGTTTTCCCTGATGGCTTTTCTGCTGACGGCAAGCGCAACCGTCAATGCCAACGAACGCACAGTCACCATGGATCTGGTTGATGCCGACGGCAAATCCGCGTGGGTCGGCGAGGTCCACATCGCCGAAACGCCGTACGGTCTGGTGTTCACGCCGCAGATGCGGGCCTTGCCGCCGGGACTGCATGGCTTCCATGTACATGAAAATCCCAGCTGCGCGCCGAAAGACAAAGATGGCAAGCCGGTCGCGGCCTTGGCTGCCGGTGGCCATTACGATCCGGACGCCAGCGGCAAACACGGCACGCCCTGGGGCGACGGCCACCGCGGCGATCTGCCGCCCTTGTATGTGGACGCCGAAGGTTCTGCCACGCAACCCGTACTGGCCCCGCGCCTCAAACTGAGCGACCTTCCGGGCCGTTCGCTAATGCTGCATGCCGGCGGTGACAACCACGCCGACCATCCCGCCACACTCGGCGGCGGCGGTGCGCGCATCGCCTGCGGCGTCATCCACTGACATGGCTACGCTCGCCCTGAAAATTCCACCGCCGGTCATTGCTCTGGCTTGTGCCACGGGTATGTATTTTTTGGCTGAAAACACCTTGCTGTATGGACTCGGTCCGCGCTGGACCTTGCCCGCCGCCATCACGCTGGCGATCATCGGCATTGGTTTCGATTTGGCCGGTTTGATTTCATTCCGCCGGCACCACACCACGATTAATCCGCTGCATCCGGAAAAAACAAGTAGTTTGGTCACCGGCGGCGTTTACCGCATCAGCCGCAATCCGATGTATGTCGGTATGGCGTTGCTGTTATTGGCCTGGGCGGTTTATCTGGAGAGTCCGGCGGCCCTGCTCGGCATCGGCGGTTTCATCGCCTACATCACACATTTCCAGATCATTCCGGAAGAAAGTTTATTGGCCCAGCACTTCGATGCGGATTTCGAAACCTACCGCCAACGCGTTCGGCGCTGGCTCTGAATCAGTCGTCCTGATCCAGCGGCAGTACGCTCTGCTGCAGTTCGATGGCGCTTTCACCGGCCATGATCTTCTTGAACTCGGGACGTGACACCGACACATTTCGGTGACCGCGCGTCCGTTTTGATCGACACGCACCACCATGTTGGCTTTCTTGCCGGAATGGCAGATGGTTTTCAACTCAATCAGGTTATCGGCCCAAGCCAGCAGATACTGACTGCCCTCGAACAGTTCGCCGCGGAAATCGGTACGCAGGCCATAGGCCAAGACCGGAATCTTCAGGCTATCCACCACATCGGTCAGCTGCCAGACCTGCGCCTTGGACAGAAACTGCGATTCATCGACCAAGACACAGTCGATCTTGCCCTTGGCGGCCAAAGCCTGTCGCACCAGCGCCGCCAGATCATCGTCGCCGGTAAACGTCACCGCATTGGCTTTGAGACCGATGCGCGAGGCAACGATGCCCTCGCCGGCCCGATTGTCGAGCCGCGGCGTCAGGATCAGCGTACGCATGCCGCGCTCGTGATAGTTGTAGGCGCTCTGCAGCAAGGTGGTGGTCTTGCCGGCGTTCATGGTGGAGTAGTAGAAATACAGCTTGGCCACGGAAATCCTATTCGTCGTCTTTTTTCAGCGCCTGAGCCGGTGCCACCGGCATCAATTCGCTGGCGTTCACGGTACCGGTCGGCAGCGCCTTCCAGGTACCATTCTGCCATTTCTAGTAGTCTTCGGGTTGCCAGAATTTATCCTGATAGAACTCATCGCCATTGACCTGGATTGGCATGCCGCCCGGACCGGGCATTTCGATTTTAAGCGTGCCGGCATAGCCGGTACGGCTGCCGGTGATATTCCGCCGGTTGCGCTCCAAAATGGCTTCTATGCGCTTTTTCGCCACGCTGTCGCCGTAGCGGGCATACAGTGCCGCCCCTTTATCCACCGCCTGACGCCGTTCAAGCGCGGTCAATCTGCACGCCCTCACCCTTCCACAGCATTTCCGCGACCATGGCCTGTGAGGGCTTATCGGCGTAATAGGCCCCCTTGCGGAACTGGCGCATGGCTTCTTTGTAATCGCCCTTGCTGTAGCTCTTCATGCCCAGCACGCGGCCATATAGGTCCGGATGACTGCTCAGAAAACTACGCGACTGGACGATGAAGGCATCGTCTTTCGGGCCGACATCGGCGGCAGGCAGCGATGCCGAAAAGAGCATCAAGGCAAGAAGCTTTCGGTTCCATCGGCAAAGGTCTGGGTTCAGCATAACGGCTGTTGTAACAGGGCGAATGTGCCGGAAGTCAGCCGGGCTCGGCAACCCCGAGTACGGCAAGCGCTTTACAGAACTCGGCATCCAGCGGCGCGGTGAACCTAAACATTTCACCCGATTCCGGATGAGGAAAGCGTAAAAGCCAGGCATGCAGCAGCATCCGGTGCACACCGAGCATGCGGAACGCCCGGTTGTGGCGGCCATCGCCATGGCTGGTATCGCCGATCAGATGATGCGAGACGTGCTTGAGGTGGCGCCGGATCTGGCGGAAGCGCCCAGTCACCGGTGTGCACTGCAGCAAGGCGTAACGCGAGGTCGGATGCTCGGCGCTGGCCACCGGTAATTCGGCCGTAGCCAGACAGCGAAACATGGTGATCGCCGGCTTTTTTTCCGGCTTGCCCGGGCCACCGTCCAGATCGTAATCGACAGTGAATTCCGGCTCCGGCCAACCGCGGCAGACCGCCAGATAGTCCTTGCCGACATCGCGGCCCATGAAGGCCTTGCCAAGCACGGACGCCGCTTCGGCATCGAAAGCCACCAGCACGCAGCCGCTGGTGGCGCGGTCGAGGCGGTGGATCAAGTGAACCTTAGTCGCGAACTGATCACGCAGACGGTGCAGCAGAAAATCGTCTTCGCCACGCGCCAGGCCACTGGCATGCGCCATCAAGCCGGCTGGCTTATTGATGACGGCGCAACGCGCATCCCGGTACAGGACCTGCAACGGGTCTTCGGTCACAGACGACGCGGCCAGGCCAAAACAAAGCCGATCAGGCTCACGGCCATCGCGCTGTACAACAGCGGACCGGGGCCTGCAAGCAGATAAAGCAGACCGGAAGCAAAACCGGCAGTGACGGCCAGCGCGAGCGCGAACAGCTGACGCTGGTTGCGCTGGCTGATTTTCACCAGCTGCGCGATTTCATCCGAACGCATGCGGATGCGGGTTTCACCCTCGACCTGCTGGGCCAGCGCCGATTGCAGCAGCGCCGGCAGACCCGAGGCCTGATGCAGGATTTCCGGCCACTGTTTCTGCACACGGTCAACAAAGGCTTTCGGGCTGTACCGTTCGCGCAAAATACCTTCCAGTACCGGGCGCGCCACGGCCCACAGATCGATGTCCGGATCGAGCGTGCGGGCCAGACCTTCGGTGTTGAGCAGGGTTTTCTGCAGCAAAATCAGCTGCGGCTGCAGGGTCAGCTGATACTTCTGCGCGGTGCGCAGCAGCTTGGCCACCACCTCGGCGATCGAGAACTCCGACAGCGGACGCGTGAAATACGGTTCGCAGACCGCCCGCACGGCCGCTTCCAATTCATCCAATCGCAGCGAAGCCGGCATCCATCCGGCCTGCACGTGCAGTCGTGCGATCTTGCGGTAATCCTTGTGGAAGATCGCCATGAAATTTTCGGCCAGATAATACTGGTCCTGCTCGCTGAGCTGGCCGACGATGCCGAAATCCAGGGCAATGAACGATCCGCGGCGATCACCGTCGGTATCGACCCAGATATTTCCGGCATGGGCATCGGCGTGGAAATAATTGTCGCGGAACACCTGCTG
>JBEAYK010000012.1:0-13255 GCA_041159305.1 Pseudomonadota bacterium | reverse complement strand
CTGGGCGCGCGCGGTGTTGCGTGCAAAGCGTTCGAGAATGCGCGCCGACAGCAGAAACAGGACGAACATGGCCGAGGCATCGAACCAGATGTGATCGCCACCGGTCAGGGTCTGGTAGAGACTGGCGAAGTAGGCCAGAAGGATGCTGCTGGCAGCAAGCGTGTCCATGCCGGGCCGGCCGTGGCGGAGCTCGCGCAGCATGCCACGAATGAACTCGCTACCGGAGTAGAACACCACCGGCGAGCACAACAGAAACGTCAGCCAGCGGAAAAAATCGCGTGTGGCAAATGACATCTCACCGGCCGTATCCAGATACAAGGCCTCCGAGAACATCATGGTCTGCGTGGTCACCAGTGCCGCCAGGCCGAGCTTCAGCAATAAGCTGTTACGTTCCCGGCGCTTTTCCTGTTCATAGGCTTCGTTGACCGCCAGATACGGGCGGTAACCCAGGCGGGCCAGCTGACCACACAGCGAAGACAGACTGGATTTTTCCGGATTCCAACGCACCTCGACACGGCCATTGATGGCGTTGGCATTGACCACGGCCACGCCGGGGTCTTTCTGCAAGGCGCTCTGAATCAGCCAGGCGCAGGCGGCACAATGCATGCCTTCGGCCAATAAGACAATCTGCCGTCCCTCCGGACACGGCCGGCAATGCGCGGCAGTCACGTCATCTCGGTCCCAGGCGGAATAGTCCGCAGGACTTTCATCGACTTTGCTGCCCTGTTGGCTGCGCAGCAGATAGTAATCGCCCAATCCTTCGTGTTCGATCCATTGCGCGGCATTGGCGCAACCCAGGCAACAGAATTGACGCGAGCTACCGGCAAGGTCCAGGGCGACAGGGGCATGACCCAGGACTTCACTGCAGTGAAAACAGTGCGTTTCTTGCGTCATCAGGAATCAGGGTGTCTCGATGGCGGGTGTCAGCGCAATATTGGCCGAATCGCCGTAGGTACCCACCAGCCGCCAAGCGCCGGCATGATCGGTCACCACAATTTGTTGCGGCGTGAAGTCCAGCGGACCGTTCAAACGGCCGCTACCGGATTGCAGGGAGACCCGGACATCGCGTTCGGCCAGATTGGCATGCACGAACAGCACGTCCACCGGCAGTGCAGTCAGATTTTCAGGCATGGTTTTCAATGTCAGCTGCCAGGGCTCAGCCTGCCGGTCGATGACTAGATAGCCGCGGTAATGCCCCTGCGACGCGGTATTATCGGCGGCGCTGTGCAAGGTCTGGCCTTTTCCGACCCGTTCCACCGAAGCTTGAACCGAATCCAGCGGGCCCGAGGAAATGGCCAGATAAAGCGTAAAAAAGCCAGCGACCACCGTCAATGCCGGAATGCCGACAATCATCCAGACCATCGGCTCCTGCCATGTTTTGCGTGTTTCAGTCATCGCAGTCACCTCCGGTGGCATCGCTTGGGCCGAAGAAGCGCGATTCTTCTTCGACCTTGAGATCCGATTTCTTGTCGGTCAGGGTGAATTCGATTTCCTTCATGCCGCGGATGCAGTTGGCCGGGGTACGTACAGTCACCGGAACCGTCATGACGTTTTCTGCGGCCAGATGGATGGGCAGATCGTCGATGATTAGCTCGGCGTCGATGTCACCGACTTCGACGTGCAGATCGACGTCGTAATTGGTTCCGGTCTTGTTGATCAGGCGCAGCGTATAGGTATTCTCGATGCTGCCATCGGCAGCCAGACGGTAGAGCTGCTTGTCGCGCATGACATCGACCAGCAAGGGTTCGCGGTGAGCGATGCCGTAGATGGTTCCGGCCAGCAGGGCCAGCAACAGCAAGGCATAGATGATGATGCGCGGCCGGAACAGGTTGACCTTGTGGCCGACCAGTGCATTGTGGGTTGTGTAGCGGACCAGGCCTTTCGGGTAGCCGAGTTTGTCCATGACTTCGTCGCAGGCGTCGATGCAGGCGCCGCAGGCGATGCATTCATACTGCAGGCCGTTCCGGATATCGATGCCGGTCGGGCAGACCTGCACGCAAATGGTGCAGTCGATGCAATCACCGAGCTGTTCGTTGTCCGTGATTTTTTCCAGAACCGTTTTGTCGAAGTTGTCGACAACCAGGCCGGTTGAAATCTTGGCGTCGGTCTTGTTTTCCTTGGCGTGTCCGATGACGAAGTGCTCGGCCCGCTGTTCATCAACCAGACCGCGCGCGCGTTCAAGCACACTGGCCAGCGCGCCTTTCTTGCGCGGTCCGCGAGGCTCGCCGCGGCGGGCGTCGTAACTGATGATCAGGGTATTGCGGTCGAACATGGCGCTCTGGAATCGTGCATACGGACACATGTATTTGCAGACCTGTTCGCGCAGGATGCCGGCGTTGCCGTAGGTCGCAAACGAATAGAACAGCAGCCAGAACACCGCCCAGCCCGAAGCGGTTCCGGCCAGCAAGGCCGGTGCCAGTTCGCGGATCGGCGTGAAAAAGCCGACAAAGGTCAGCCCGGTCCACAGCGCGAACAGGACCCAAAGCACATACTTGGAGCCCTTGCGGCGGAATTTATCGAAACTGTTCGGTGAGGCGTCCAGTTTCATGCGCTGGGAGCGGTTGCCTTCGGTCCAGCGCTCCATCCACATGAAGACTTCTGTCCATACCGTCTGCGGGCAGGCGTAGCCGCACCAGAGGCGGCCGGCCACGGCGGTGAAGAAGAACAGCGACAGCGCCGCCATGATCAACAACAGGGCGAGGAAGAAGAAATCCTGGGGCCAGAAGGTCAGCCAGAGGATGTAGAATTTGCGGGCCGGCAAATCGAACAAAACGGCCTGACGGCCGTCGATCTGCAACCAGGGCATCAGATAATAAAGTCCGAGCAGGATGTAGACGGCGCTGTGTCGTAGCTTCTGGAACAGGCCATCGACCTCACGCGGATAAATCTTGCGCTCGGACACATACATCGCGCCGTCATCAATGACTTCGCTCGGAATCTTCTGGCCCATGGGATGCAACCTTAATCGGTGGGTGGTTTATTGTAACGGCTGGATGGCCGCAGCAGAATCCAGGTAAACAGACAGGCGTTGGCGGTAGCCAGCCAGAACATGAAGAACGCGATGGTGTAACCGGCTTCCCGGCTGATGTCGGCTTCGGGAAAGGTGATGTCCCGCAGCTGCAGCGGGTCGACGAAGGCGAAAAACACCATGGTGGCGATACAGGCCGCGAAGAATGACGGCCAAAGGACCGCGCCCACTTTCTGTGCCAGTGGGCGCGGCGGATGGTCGAACGGGGGTTCGGCCCGGACTTTCATTTATTTCTTGGCCTGCGACAGCGAATAGACGTAAGCGGCGGCCAGGCGGGCCTGGGTTTCGCCGATCAGCGGCAGGTGCGCCGGCATCTGGCCGGCACGGCCGTTATTGATGCCGTACTTGATGTCTTCCAGGGTACTGCCATACATCCAGTCGTTATCGGTCAGGTTCGGGGCGCCCAATGCCGGGTTGCCTTTACCATCGACCCCGTGGCAAGCGGCGCAAACCGTGGCATACGACTTGCTGCCGGCTGCGGCCAGGGTTTCATCGACTTTCATGCCCGACAGGCTTTGTACATAGACGGCGCTTTCGGTCACCGCCTGCTCGGATCCGAGTACGGCGGCCATGGCTGGCATCACCGCAGCGCGGCCGCCTTCAACATTGACGCCGCCATTGATGGTGGTCAGGATGCCTTCCGGCGAACCATCGAACTTCCAGATCGCATCACGCAGATTCGGGAAGCCTTTGGCACCACCGGCATCGGAGCCGTGACAGACCGCGCAGTTATTGGCATAGACCTGCTTGCCGGTGGTCAGGGCCGCGGCATCCTGGGCGATGACATCAATGCCTTTGCCGTCGAAGCGGGCATAAAGGGCCTGCAACTTGGCATCGGCTTTGGCTTTTTCGGCATCATGCTGGCCTTTCGAACTCCAGTCGCCTTTGCCACCGACTTTGTCCGCGCTCGGATACCAGATCAGGTAGCCGACTGCAAACACGATGGTCAGATAGAACAGGTTGATCCACCAGCGTGGCAGCGGTTTGTTGTATTCCGACAAATCGCCGTCCCAGACGTGACCGGTGGTCTCAGTGCTGCTCTGGGTATCGTTGGCATGGCGTTTTTTCGAGGTCACCCAGAGCAGCCACGTAGCGCCGATCAGGGAAATGGCAGTCAATGCAATGACGTAGTAAGACCAGAATGTCATAGAGGTTTCTCCGGAGTGTCGTCCAGGGCAAGAAGGGCGGCTTCATCGAACGCGGCTTGGCGTTTCGGGCTGAAGACCCAGATCGAGCCGACGACGAACAGAATGAGAAGGATGGTGGTGATGATTCCTGAGAGCATGGTTTATCCTTTCGGCCGGTTCTTGCCGAGCTGCTGCAGATAGGCGATCAACGCATCCATCTCGGTTTTTCCGTCGAGTGCCGCCGGAGCCTCCGCGATGTCTTTGTCGGTGTAGGGGTCACCCAGGGCTTTCAGGCCGCGCATATTGGCCTGAATCTGACCGGCATTCAGCGGCCGTTCCTGCATGAAGGCATAGGTCGGCATGTTGGATTCCGGTACCACGTCACGCGGGTTGATCAAGTGGGCACGATGCCAGTCATCGGAGTAACGGCCGCCGATGCGGGCCAGGTCCGGACCGGTGCGCTTGCTGCCCCACTGGAACGGACGGTCGTATACCGACTCGCCGGCATCCGAATAGGCCCCGTAACGCTGGGTTTCGAAGCGCAGGGTACGCACCATCTGCGAGTGACAGTTGTAGCAGCCTTCGCGGATGTAGATGTCGCGCCCGGCCAGCTCGAGTGCCGGGTAGGGTTTGACACCGGGCAGCGGTTTGACGGTTTCGGCCTGGTACATCAGCGGGACGATTTCGGCTAGCCCGCCGATGGCGATGACCGCGGCAATCGCGATGGCCATCAAGCCGACATTGGTTTCAAGTTTTTCGTGGCTCATAGGTTCGACCTCGGCTTAAGCGTGTTGTTGCGCGACGGGAAGGACGGGCGAGACATGTTCGCCTTTGGCCTGCTTCAGGGTTTTCACCATGTTGTAAACCATAATCAGCATGCCAACTAGAACCAGCAGGCCACCCAACAGACGCACCAGATAGTACGGGTAGGTGAACTTGACGATTTCGACGAAGGCATACTGCAGCGTGCCGTCGGCGTTGGTGGCGCGGCTCATCAGACCTTGGCCGATGCCCGAAATCCACATGGACACGGTGTACAGCACGACGCCGATGGTGTGTACCCAGAAATGGGTATCGATCAGTTTGGTCGAGAACATTTCCTTCAGGCCGACCACACGCGGAATCAGCATGTACATGGCGCCGATCGAAATCATCGCAACCCAGCCCAGAGCGCCGGAGTGCACGTGGCCGATGGTCCAGTCGGTGTAATGCGACAGGGCATTCACGGTCTTGATCGACATCATCGGGCCTTCGAAGGTCGACATGCCGTAGAACGACAGCGAGACGATCAGGAACTTCAGGATCGGATCGGTGCGCAGCTTATGCCAGGCGCCCGAGAGCGTCATCATGCCGTTGATCATGCCGCCCCAACTCGGCGCCAGCAGGACCAGCGAGAACACCATGCCGACCGATTGTGCCCAGTCCGGAATGGCGGTGTAGTGCAGATGGTGCGGGCCGGCCCACATGTAAATGGCAATCAGGGCCCAGAAGTGCACGATCGACAGGCGGTAGGAGTACATCGGGCGACCGGCCTGGCGCGGTACGAAGTAGTACATCATGCCCAAGAAGCCGGCGGTCAGGAAGAAGCCGACCGCGTTATGGCCGTACCACCACTGCACCATGGCATCCACCGCGCCGGAGTAGACCGGGTAGCTGTGGGTCAGTGCGGTCGGAATGGCCAGCGAATTGACGATATGCAGCACGGCCACGGCGATGATGAACGCGCCGTAGAACCAGTTGGCGACATAAATATGCGGGACTTTGCGCTTCATGATGGTGCCGAAGAACAACACCGCATAGGCGACCCAGACCACGGCAATCAGGATGTCAATCGGCCAGATCAGTTCGGCGTATTCCTTGCCCTGGGTCAGACCCAGCGGCAGGGTGATGGCGGCGAGCAGTATAACCAGCTGCCAGCCCCAGAACACGAAGGAGGCGAGACCGTCGGACAGCAGCCGTGCATGACAGGTGCGCTGCACCACATACAGACTGGTTCCGAACAGGGCGCAGCCACCGAACGCGAAAATCACCGCATTGGTATGCAGCGGACGCAGCCGTCCGAAGCTGAGCCATTCGAGGCCCATATTGAGAGAGGGCCAATACAGCTGGGCGGCGATGATCACCCCCACCAGCATGCCCACGACGCCCCAGATAACGGTCATGATGGTGAATTGCTTGACCACCTTGTCGTTATAGGAGTTTTCTTTGTCAATTGACGCCATAACGCCTCCAGAGTTGAATCCCCGACCATAGTGCCTGAACGACGACACCTTTTATTTGACCTGAATCAAAAAGCGCCGGAACTTACAGCCAGCCGGCCTTCTTCAGCCCCCGATACAGCATGAAACAGATGATAAAAATGGTGAGCCCGACCAACGGATAGCCCAATTGCCATTCCAGCTCGGGCATATCGGCGAAGTTCATGCCGTACCAGCTGGTGATCAGTGTCGGTGCCGCCAACAGCGCGGCCCAGCCGGCCAGGCGCTTCATGGTGTCACCTTGACTGACCGTGACCAGCGACAGATTGGTCGCCATGGCCGAGGACAGGGTGTCGCGCATGGTATCGATGGATTCGTTCAGGCGTATGACGTGGTCATGGACATCGCGAAGATAGACCCGGACTTCTTCACGGACCAGATCGCCATGGAATTCCAACAGCGTGGTCATGATGTCCTGCAATGGCGAAACCGC
This sequence comes from Pseudomonadota bacterium, assembly GCA_041159305.1. GTDB lineage: Bacteria > Pseudomonadota > Gammaproteobacteria > Xanthomonadales > Xanthomonadaceae > Arenimonas. The sequence goes on along the minus strand of JBEAYK010000012.1, from coordinate 6,409 downwards.
CAGCCGCAGCTTGGTCAGGTCGTTGCGCAGCCGGTACAGGCGGATGATGGTGTCCTTCTGGAAACTGGAGGACAGAATGGCTTCTTCCAGTTCGTCCAGAGCCTGTTCATGGTGGGCGATGATCGGGAAGAAATTGTCAACAATCTGGTCGAGCACGGTATACAGGGCCATGCCGGTGCCATTGCCCAGATAATCCGGATTTTTGGCGCAGCGTTCGCGGGCGGCGCTGAACGAAAGTGTCCCGCCGTGACGGACGGTCAGGATGAAGTCGGTGCCGAGGAACAGATGGGATTCGCCGTAGACGATACCACCGTCCAGCATCTGCGCGGTATTGACGACGATGAACAGGCTATTGCCGAAACGCTCGATTTTCGAGCGCTGGTGGGCTTTGTGGGCGTCTTCGACGGCCAGCGGATGCAGGTCGAACTCCACCTGCATCTTGAACAGCAGGGTTTCATCCGGTTCGAACAGGCCGACCCAAATCAAACCGCCCTCATCGCCGAGCGCGTCAGAGATGCGGTCAAGGCTCAGTTCGTGCACATTCCCGTCGCGGTCGTAGCGGGCAATGAAGCGAACTTGTTCGCTGCGGCTTTCGAGTAGGCTTGGCGCATCCATGCACCCATAATAAACAGCCTTTTCAGGACTGCAAGCTATTTCCGTGCTTCGGCATGCAATGCCGTTTTGGCCACCAACCAATGCATGGGCAGGGTCATCAGAATCCAGATCATGTTGCTTTGTCCGCCGGTGGAACCGAACTTCAGTAACACGGCGAGTACCGCCGACAAAGCCACCGCTTTGACCGCAAGCAGATAGGCCTTACGGCCCCATTCCGAGCGCTTGCGACCGAAATACAACATCAGGGCAAGCCAGGCCAATGGGCTGAACAACAGTAGGTTTTCATTGGCGTAGGCAAAGCGATGCTCGGTAAATGCCCAGATCAACGCCAGCAAGGTTCCGATCAAACCACAAAGCCCCCAAAATCCGAGCTGCAGCGCCGTCGCCAAACGCGGCGCGCGCCGCAGGATGAAGAAAAATACCGCAGCTAAGGCCAGGCCGATGGCCGTCGCGGTCAGCGACCATTGCGGCAATTCGACCGGTGGTGGTGGCAACGTGTCCGGCAGCACCGGTTGTTCAGCCAGTACCAGCGGACCGCCTTTCGGCCCATTGGCTTCGCGCAGGCTTTGCTGCAGACGCATCGGAATGAAGCCGTCCTGCCAACGGTTGAGCGGTTTGTCGCCGGCCCGGCCCATGCCCAGATCGAAGCCCAGAGCCATCCATTTCGCCGGCCAAGCCAGACGCACGGACTCCGAGCGGTAGGTGTTGCCCAGCGAGCTGGCGACCATCTGGCGTTTCAGTCCACCCTCGAGCGCTTCATCGAGCACATCGCGGACCTGGGTCGCGCAGTTGTTGGTGAAATAATCATAGCGATAACGGGCGTTCTCGGGCTTTGCCAGAAAAACGAGTCGGGACTGGATTTTCCGCTTCTGGACCTCATCCAAGTCCAGCCATTGGATGCTGACTCCGCGGCCAGCCCGGCGGTAATAGTCCAGATCCTGTTCCAGCGGCAATGCCGCCAAGACGTAGTTCATCCGGCCTTTGACGAAATTGCCGGCAAATCCGGATTCGGTCGGGTCGAAAAACCCGAAGTTATAAGACATCGGGCTGCCATCATCGATGATGATGGCATTGTGGCCAAAACGCTCCCAGAAAATGGCACCCGGTTGCATGGTCATGACGCCGACCCGCAGTTCGGCCAAGGATTGGCCGGCAAACAGCAGGCCCAGCATCAAGGTCGCAAATCGGCGCAAGGCCTTATTCGCCATGAATGTTGACGATGAAGCGGTGGATCCGGCGCGAATCGGCATGACCGACCCGGAAGTGGAAACGGCCGAGGGTCAGCTCTTCGCCGGTTTCCGGCAGATGGCCGATGGCGGCCGCGATATAGCCGGCGATGGTGTCGTACTCATCATCCGGGAAATCGGCGCCGAATTGCTGGTTGAATTCAGCAATCGGGGTGAGCGCGTCCACGAAGTACTGGCCGTCGGCTTGGGCCGCGATCATGATTGCCTGATTGGCGTCATCATGCTCGTCATCGATCTCGCCGACGATTTCCTCCAACACGTCCTCAATGGTGATCAGGCCGGATACCCCGCCGTGTTCATCAATGACGATGGCCATATGATTGCGCGACTGCCGGAACTCCTTGAGCAACACGCTGAGTTTCTTGGATTCGGGAATCAGCACCGCCGGCCGGATCAGGCCGTGAATGTCGCCGGGGCCGTTGTCGACCACCACGCCCCGGAGCAAGTCCTTGGCCAGCAGGATGCCGACGATTTCGTCTTTGTCCTCGCCGTGAACGGGAAAGCGCGAGTGACCGGATTCGACCACCTGGCGCATCAAATCGAGAAAGCTGTCCGTGATCGAGAGCGAGACCATCTGGCCACGGGGCACCATCACATCGGATACCGTCATCTCGGACACCGCCAAGGCGCCTTGCAGGCGTTTCAGTGTGTCGGTATCGATTAGGCCGTGTTTGGCGGCGGAATCCAGAATCTCGCGCAGATCGTCGAGGGATTCGGGTTCGCCCGAGAAGGCTTGGCTGAGTTTCTCCAGCCAGGAGCGTTTAAGGGGGGTATTACTGTCCGGGTCGTCTGACATGGGTTCAGTGAAGGCGCCCGTAGGGCGGGCCTTTAGTTTATCGCAAATACTGGAAATTTCCGAATCGGGCGGGGTTTCCCGCCCTCCGGAAAGCGAAATCGCTGGAAGGTGAGCCCTTGATTAGGCCCGTTTGCCTTGCAGATAGACGAAATACAACAAAGGAATGACCACCAGCGTTAGCAGGGTACTGACCAGGATGCCGAAAATCAGCGCAATGGCCAAGCCGTTGAAAATCGGGTCATCAAGGATGAAGAATGCACCCAACATGGCTGCCAAACCGGTCAGAGCGATGGGCTTGGCACGCACCGCCACCGATTCGATGACCGCTGCGCCCAATTCCTTGCCCTCGGCAATCGACTGGTTGATGAAGTCGACCAACAAAATCGAGTTACGCACGATGATGCCAGCCAAGGCAATCATACCGATCATCGAGGTCGCGGTGAACTGCGCGCCGAGCAGGGCATGGCCGGGCATGACGCCAATCACCGTCAGCGGAATCGGCGCCATGATGATCAGCGGCACCAGGTAGTTCTTGAACTGCGCCACGATTAGCAGGTAAATCAGTAGCAGGCCGGCGGCATAGGCTAGGCCCATGTCGCGGAAGGTCTCGTAAGTGATCTGCCATTCACCGTCCCACTTCACGCTATAGGCGGCATCGGTTTCAGGTTGGCTGATGAAATACTGATTCAGGCTGTCAGCCGTAACGGGCAAATCCGCCAATTGCCCGACCACATCGAACATGCCGTACAAGGGGCTGTCGAATTCGCCGGCCTCATCGGCGGTGACGTACACCACCGGCAGCAGATCTTTGTGGTGGATGGCGCCGTCCCAGGGCAATTTTTGGACCGTGACTAGCTCCGACAACGCGATGATGCGTCCGCTTGTGGATTTCACGCCCAGCTGCAGGATGCGGCCCATGTCGGCCTGTGCCGAAGCCGGCAGACGCAGGCGGATGGCTTTGGCATAGCGGGAGTTGCCGTCTTGCAGATAACTGACATCCGCTCCGTCAACGGCAGCGGTCAGGGTTTGTGCGATGGCCTCGCGGCTGACGCCGAGGCGCGCTGCACGGCTCTGATCGATGAGCAGATGTTCGCGCGTAGCGCCGGCAGCCTCAACGGTGCTGTCGATATCAACGACGCCCTCTGTTTTGCGCATGCGGTCCTGCAGTTGCGTAGCGATGCCACGGCTGCGCGCATAGTCCGGGCCGTAAATCTCGGCGACCAAGGGCGCCATGACCGGCGGGCCCGGTGGCACTTCCACCACTTTCAGCGCGGCGCCGTATTTACGGGCGGCGGCCTGCAAAGTCGGACGCAAGGCCAAGGCAATGTCGTGACTCTTACGGCTGCGTTCGTGTTTATCGACCAGATTGATCTGCAAATCACCGACCAACGGGCCTTGCCGCAGGAAATACTGACGCACTAAGCCATTGAAGGTGACCGGTGCCGAAGTGCCGGCATAGGCCTGATAGTTCAACACCTCCGGCAGCTTGTCGACTTCCGCCGCCAGTTCGCCGAGCAGGGCATTGGTCTGTTCCAGCGTACTGCCTTCCGGCATGTCGATGACCAGTTGGATTTCCGATTTGTTGTCATTCGGCAACATTTTCAGCACCACCAGCTTCACCACGGCCAGTCCGGCCGAGAACGCGAGCAGGGCGGCAATCGAAATCCACAGCATCCGGCGTTTCTTCGGGGCCTCATCGCCGACGATGAAGCGTCGCATCACGCGGTCCGCCATCGCCTGCAGTTTCGAGGCTTTGCCGTCCTCATGATGGTCATGCGCTTTGGCCAGCAATTTCAGGCTTAGCCAAGGCGTGACGATCAGAGCAATCAGCAGCGAAATCAACATGCCGACCGAAGCGTTAATTGGAATCGGACGCATGTATGGGCCCATCAGGCCCGAGACGAAGGCCATCGGCAGCAATGCCGCGATGACGGTGAAGGTGGCCAGGATGGTCGGCGCACCTACTTCATCGACCGCCAATGGAATGGACTCCATCAGGCTCTTGCCGCCCAAGGCACGGTGTCGGTGGATGTTCTCGACCACCACGATGGCATCATCGACCAGTATGCCGATGGAAAAAATCAGCGCGAACAGGGATACCCGGTTCAGTGTAAAGCCCATCGCCCAAGACGCGAACAGGGTGATTGCCAGGGTCAGAATGACAGCGCTTCCGACCACCAACGCCTCGCGGCGACCGAGTGCGAACAGCACCAGCAACACCACGGAGAGCGTGGCGAAAATCAGCTTTTGAATCAGTTTGGCGGCTTTGTCTGCAGCCGATTGGCCATAGTCACGGGTAATTTCGACCTCTACGCCATCCGGTATGACGCCGGCTTTCAGACCGTCCAAACGTTCGCGGATGGCGGCAGTGATATCCGCGGCATTGCTGCCCGGCTTTTTGGCGATGGCCAATGTGACCGCGGGTGCGGTTCCTGACTTGGGTCCGGCCCGGCCGGCAGGGGCGCCGTGCCATACCGTCTGTGTGGCGGGTTCCAGATTCTGTCCGATTCGGGCGACATCGGAGAGGCGGATGGGCTGATCGCCGGAAACGCCGATGACCAGATCGGCGACTTCACCGGTCGTGCTCAGGAAGCTGCCAGCCTGCACGGGGTGCGCGCCGCTGGTTCCGACGCGCTCGCCGGCATGACGGGCCTGGTTGCTGGTTTGCAGCGACTGCGCGATTTCATGAACGGACAGCCCGAAAGCGGAAAGGCGACCGGGATCGAGTTCGACCGTGACGGCTTGCGTGGCTGCACCAATGCTGTAGATATCACGGGTACCGGGTACGCGCTTGAGTTCGGTTTCAAGGCTGTGCGCCACCTGTCCGAGTTCAAACGCGCTGATGGCGGGGTTGTCGCTCCAAAGCGTCAAGGCCATAACCGGCACATCATCGATGCCTTTGGGTTTGACCAAAGGCTGACCGATGCCAACGCCGGCCGGCATCCAGTCCTGGTTCGAATAAATCTGGTTATAGAGCCGCACAATGGCCGGTTGCCGTTCCACACCGACGGTGTATTCCACGGTCAAGATGGCCATGCCGGGACGCGAAATCGAGTACACATGCTTGATGCCTTCGATTTCGGAGAGTTTCTTTTCCAGCGGAAAACTGACCAGCTGTTCGACCTGTCGGGCATCGGCGCCGGGAAACGGCACGAACACATTGGCCATGGTGACATCGATCTGCGGCTCTTCTTCCTGTGGCGTGATCAATACTGCAACCATTCCCAGTAACAGGCCGAGGATGGCCAGGATCGGCGTCAGCGGATTGTTCTGGAAACGCGCCGCTAGACGGCCGGAAATGCCGAGATGATCATGGGTGGACATATCAGCGATCCTGTTTGGCGCGGTAATCGGCCAACGCTTGCGCCGCGCGCACCGGATCAGCGGCGACCCGTTCGCCAGCGGCCAGGCCGGTGATCACTTCCACGTTGCCATCACGCGACTCGCCCAAGCGCAACTGACGCAGCATCAAGCGGTCTTTGCCGATGACATAGGCGCCGCTGAGTTCGCCCCGATGCCAAATGGCTTTTTCCGGGAGCCAGACTCGACTGTCGGCATTTGAAACGGCAAAGCGCACGGAGGCGACTTGGCCTGGCACCAGCGGTGTGTCGGTTTTAGGCAATTGCACGCGCACGCTCACGCTGTGGCTGGTGGCATCGGCGCTGTCATAAACCAGCACGCTTTCAGCCGTCAGCACGCTGCCGTCGACCAGCACAACTTCAGCCTGTGGCGCGGTCCGCAGGGCGGCGGC
>JBEAYK010000135.1:0-5489 GCA_041159305.1 Pseudomonadota bacterium | reverse complement strand
CGTTCCAGACCGCCAGCGGCCGGTATTCATGGATCTGAACAATCAGGGTGTCTGGCCACTGCTTACGGACCTCGACCCGCTCAACCCAATGCAATGCCTGCAGCTTGGCATTAATCGCGTTGAGATCTACCGCGAAAAATCCATCCTTGAGATAGGGCAAGGCCGCGGCGCGGACCTTCTCCTGCTCGACGAAAGCAAACGGTGCGGTCACCTGCAGGCGTTTCATCGGCCAATGCCGTCCGCCGACCCAGCCGTTGAGCACGGCCACCACTGGCGAGGCCAGAATGGCCAGCACCAGCAGTCCGAGCAACAGGCGGCGGAAGGTGGGCATCAGCGCGCGTCTCCCAGGCTTGATTCCAGAATCATCCAGCACAGGGTGTCGAAATCGATACCGATCTGTTTCGCGGCCTTCGGCACCAAGGAATGCGAGGTCATGCCGGGCGCGGTATTTACTTCCAATAAATAAAAGCGGCCGTCGGCATCGCGCATGACGTCAACGCGGCCCCAACCGAGGCATCCCGCGGAATGAAATGCGGCCAGCGCCAGCGCGCCGATGGCCTGTTCATCCGCACCCTCGAGTCCGGGGCAGAGATACTGGGTATCGTCGGCCACGTACTTCGCGTGGTAATCGTAATATTCGCCGGCCGGCACGATGCGGATCGAGGGCAGTACGCGCTCGCCGAGAATGGCGACCGTGTATTCCTGGCCAACGATCATCTGTTCCATCAATAGCTCGCCGGGATAGCGCTTGGCCAGATCAACCGCGGCAGCCAGATCGCTTTCGGCAAACACCCGGCTGACACCGACGCTGGAGCCTTCGCAGGAGGGCTTGACGATGACCGGCAACCCGAGATCGCGAGCGGCAGCGGCGACATCGGCACCCGGTGCCAGACGCGCGTAGCGCGGTGTCGACAAGCCCATCGACAGCCAGATTTGTTTGGTCCGGATTTTATCCATGCTCAGCGAAGAGCCAAGCACATCGGATCCGGTGTACGGTACGCCGAAGGCCTCCAGCAGGCCTTGCAGCACGCCGTCTTCACCACCGCCCTTGTTGCCGTGCAGGATGTTGAACACGCGATCGACTTTCTTGTCGACCAACAGGCTGACCAGTGCCGGAATGCCGTCGACCGCGAAGGCATCAACGCCCTGTGCCTGCAGCGCGGCCAGCACATTGCTTCCGGAATCCAGCGAAACCTCGCGCTCGGAACTGCTGCCGCCCATCAGCACGGCCACCCGGCCGAAACGTTTGGGGTCGTGTACGGTCTTCATGTTTTGTGCTCCACCTGCAGGCCGCTGACGGCCAATTCATTTGCCACCGCGCCGATATCGCCGGCGCCCATCACCAACAGCAGATCGCCGTCCTGCAACACGGGCCACGACCGGATCAAGACGTCCACGCGCGCGGATGGCGCGCGCCAGCGATTTGGCGTCGGCACCGAGAATCGGCGCCTCGCCAGCGGCATAGACATCGGTCAACACCACCGCGTCGGCTTCGGAAAGCACGGCAGTGAATTCATCGAACAGATCGCGCGTGCGCGAATAACGGTGCGGCTGGAAAGCCACCACCAGACGTTTTTCCGGCCAACCGCCGCGGGCCGCGGCGAACACCGCCGCCAACTCACTCGGATGGTGACCGTAATCGTCGACCAGCAAGGCGGTGCCCTGCTTCAGCGCCAGTTCGCCCTTGATATTGAAACGGCGGCCGACGCCTTGGAACTCGCTCAGGGCCTTGGCAATGGCTTCCGGCGCGACGCCGAGCTGCCAGGCGATGGCGGCAGCAGCTAGGGCGTTGAGTACGTTGTGTTTACCCGGCATATTCAGGGCCACGGCTTGATTCACACCATCCGGCAGATGCAGATTGAAGTGCATCTGACCGCCGATCTGGCGGACCTCGGAGGCGCGCACTTCGGCGGCTTCGCGGAAGCCATAGGTCAGGCAATGGCGCGGCATTTCATCAGCCAAGGCGCGCACTTCATCGTCTTCAATGCACAGCACGGCCAGACCATAGAAAGGCAGCCGGTGCAGGAATTCCGAGAAGGCCTGTTTCACGCGGTTGAAATCACCGCCGTAATTTTCCAGGTGATCGGCTTCGATGTTGGTGACCACCGCCACCAGTGGATTCAGGCGCAGGAAGCTGCCATCGCTTTCATCGGCTTCGGCCACCAACCATTGGCCCGAACCAAGCTGGGCATTGGCGCCGGCCGAGAGCAGCTGGCCGCCGATGACGAAGGTCGGATCCATGCCGCCTTCGCGCAGCACGCTGGCGGTCAAAGAAGTAGTCGTGGTCTTGCCGTGCGTGCCGGCGATGGCGATGCCGCGCTTGAAGCGCATCAGTTCGGCCAGCATTTCGGCGCGCGGCACAATGGGAATCCGCTTTTCGCGCGCGGCGCGGTGCTCCGGGTTATCGGACTTGATGGCGCTGGACACGACGACCACGTCGGCACCCTCGACCTGTTCGGCAGCGTGGCCTTTGTACACGGTCGCGCCCATGTCCTGCAGGCGTTTGGTCGCGCGGCTCTCGCTTTGATCGGAACCGCTGACCTGATAGCCGAGCGTGACCATCACTTCCGCGATGCCGCTCATGCCCGAGCCGCCGATGCCGATGAAATGCACGCGCGGGAAGGCGCGGGCCAGATCACCGTCTTTCAATAAACGCCGCTTCATGCCGCCATCTCCTGAACAATCAAATCCGCAACATCGTTGGCCGCCTGCGGATAGGCGGCGGCGCGTGCGGCATCGGCCATGAGCAGACGACGCTGTGGATCGGCCGCCAGCATGCTCAGCGCATGCGCAACATTCTTCGCCAGCGTTTCGTCCTGGCGGAACCACTGACCGCCACCGCGCTGCTGGAGGTATTCCGCATTCCGGGCCTGATGGTCATCCACCGCCGTCGGCAGGGGAATCAGAATGCCCGCAACACCGGCGGCGCAGATTTCGGCCACGGTCAACGCGCCTGCGCGTCCGATCACCACGTCGGCCCAGCCATAGGCTTCCGCCATATCGGTGATGAACGGTTCAATGACCGCATCGACGCCGGCCGTCGTGTAGGCGGCCCGTGCCTGCTCAAGCATTTTTTCACCGCACTGATGGCGGATGGCAAAACGGTGTGTCGACTGCAGGCCGGCAAAAACGCCCGGCAAGGTTTCATTGATGGCGCGTGCACCTTGGCTGCCACCGAGAATCAACACGCGCAAGTCACCCTCACGCCCGGCGAAGCGGATAGCGGGATCTGGCAATGCGCTGATTTCCGGACGTACCGGGTTACCGACCACACGGTTTTCGATGCCGGGAAAACTGTCGGGAAAGCCGGTCATGACCTGGTCGGCAATCCGCGCCAACAGACGGTTGGTCATCCCCGGCGCACGGTTCTGTTCATGCACCAGCAAAGGCCGGCCTTGCAACCAAGCGGCCAGACCGCCTGGGCCTGCGGTATAACCGCCGAAACTGACCACGGCTGCTGGCTTGTGCCTGCGGATCAATGCCGCCGCTTTGCGCACGGCGGTAAAAATCCGCCAGGGTGCGAGCAGCAGACTGCGCAGATCTTTGCCACGCAACCCCTTGATCGCAAGCGTTTCGATGGCAATGCCACGCGCAGGAACCAAGCGGGTTTCCATGCCGCCCTCGGATCCGAGCCAGAGCACCGGCACACCGCGTGCACGCAGCGCTTCGGCCACGGCCAAGCCCGGGAAGATATGTCCACCGGTTCCTCCGGCCATGATCATCACGGGCGACGACGCGCTCATACCGAAGCTCCTGCTGTCGGTTCGATACGGGGGCGGCCGCCGAGTCGCGCGGCTTGCTGGGCTGCGGTCATCTTGGCGGGCGCGAGATGGGTGAATCCAGAAGCATCCACACGCGTCGGTTCGCTGCGCTCACCGCGTTGGCGGCGGGCACGGTCAAGTTCGTAACTGATGCGCAGCAGCAGGCCCATGGCGGCACAGGTCATCATCAAGCTGGAACCGCCCGAGGAAATCAGCGGCAGGGTCAGGCCTTTGGTCGGCAACACACCGAGATTCACCCCGACCGATACCGTGGCCTGGATGCTGATCCAAAGCCCCAGTCCGAACGCGCAATACGCGGCGAACGGACGGTTCAATTCCAGACAGCCGAGTCCGGTCCGGAACGCCCTCCAGGTCAGGATGCCGAACAAGCCCACCAGCACGCAGATGCCGATGAAACCGAACTCCTCGGCGAATACCGAAAAGATGAAGTCGGTATGCGCTTCCGGCAGATAATCAAGCTTCAGCACGCTGCCGCCGAGACCGACACCGGTCAGTCCGCCGCGGCCGATGGCGATGAAGGCCTGTACCAGCTGGAAACCGGAATCGAATTGATCGGCCCAGGGATCCAGGAAGGTGGTCAGGCGCTTGACCCGGTAAGGTTCCAACCAGGCAATGAAACCCATGGCGATGCCGATCAGAATCGCCGGACCGATGATGTGCTTTTGGTTGGCGCCGCCCAGCCAGACCATGCACAGGGTAATGGCCAGCAACAAGGCCGAGGAACCGAAGTCCGGCTGAATCAGCAACAGCGCCACCAGAATACAGGCCAGCCCGATCGGTTTGAGCAGGGCTTTCAGACTGACCGGAATCTGGTCGCGGTAGCGTACCAGATAACTCGACAGCCAGACGATGAACATCAATTTGACCGCTTCCACAGCCTGAAAGCCGAGCGGGCCAAGATGTACCCAGCGCCGTGCGCCGTTGACCGATTTGCCAAGACCGGGAATCCACACGCTGAGCAGTGCCAAGAAGCACAACAACAGAAAAATGTAGCCGTATTTTTCGATCTGCTTGATTTCGGTGCGCAGCGCCACCGCCGCCATCGCCAAACCGATGGCCAGGAACATCAGATGGCGATTGAAGTAATAGAACGCGCCCTGCCCGGTCATCACCGCATACGACATCGAACTCGAAGCGACCATGACGATGCCAAGACCGATGAGCGCAGCGATTGCGCACAGCATCCAGACATCGACGCGGCCGCCGAGCTCGTTGTATTTGGTGGCCTGGGCAGGTGTCGCCATCAGCGCACCTTCAGGGTCGCCAATGCGACCAGGACGAGAATGACGGAAATGATCCAGAAGCGCACGATCACGCGCGGCTCCGGCCAACCCTTGAGTTCGAAATGATGATGGATCGGCGCCATGCGGAACACGCGCTTGCCGGTCAACTTGAAGGAAGCGACCTGAATCATGACCGACAGGGTTTCGATCACGAAGATGCCGCCCATGATCACCAGAATCAGTTCCTGGCGCACGATCACCGCTATCGCACCCAGCGCGGCGCCGAGCGCCAAGGCGCCGATGTCGCCCATGAACACCATGGCCGGAAAGGTGTTGAACCAGAGAAAGCCAAGACCCGCACCGGCAATGGCGGCGCACACGATGGCGAGCTCACCGGCGCCGGGAACGGCGGGGATCTGCAGATAGTCCGAGAACACGGCATTGCCGGATGCATAGGCGAAGATGCCGAGACCGCCGGCGACCA
>JBEAYK010000134.1:0-4136 GCA_041159305.1 Pseudomonadota bacterium | reverse complement strand
TTGCAGCGCCGGTTCAAACGCTACGCGCTGCGGGTGGATGCCGCCGCCGGCAGCAACCAGAAACACGAACAGCTGGAATCGCATTGGGCGCTGGCGCCGATTGCCAATGAAGCCGGCATCGCGCAGATCATCGGAACGGTATTGCCTGAGGGCTCCTGGCCGGTGACGAGATGGCTGCCGCTGCATCCGAATGCCTGGCAGCGCCGGTTCAAAATGCCGGCGTTTTTCCTGTTGCCGGTCACTGCGGTGTGTGTGTTTTGGTTCGGGGTTTACGGATTACTGCCGCTGCTCGGCATTCCGTGGCTGTATGTGCAGTCGAAAATCTGGGCACGGCACGCGGGCTATGCCCATGCCAATGGTTTGATCGCGGTGCGTGAGGGGTGGATCGGCAAGCACTGGCGTTTTGCACAAACGCGTAAAGTGCAGACGGTTTACCTGAAGCAATCGCCGTTCGACCGCCGGCACGGCATGGCCACGGTATTCTGCGACACGGTAAATGCAGGTATGAGTGAACCGACACTGGCCGTGCGCTATCTGCCCTTCGAGGAAGCCGTGCGCCTGCATGATGAAATGGCGGCGGCGATTACACAATAATTTGCCGTAGACCGGCTCGCTCATGTAGTCAGTCAGAATCCACGCATAGGACAGCGGTGACCTCGTCGGGGAGCCGTATGGTGTTCCACCTGATTTAGGACTAGAATGCAACCGCATAAGGTTTGGAGTGCGGTTCGGCCCTTATAACTCGTGTACACACCCGACTTTCGTGGCGTGGTTCATGCATTGACTTATCAACATGAGACTAGATCGTGAAGACTCCCGACTTCCCTGAAAACGAAATGGAACGCTTGAGGGCATTGCAAGCGCTCAAGATGCTCGATACGCCTGCCGAAGCGCGCTTTGACCGCATCACTCGCATCGTACAGAGACATTTCAATGTCCCGATCACCTTGGTTTCTCTGGTCGATGAGGGGCGACAGTGGTTCAAGTCGTGCCAAGGGCTAGACGTGCTCGAGACAGCACGTGACATCTCCTTCTGCGGACACGCCATCCTGCAAGACGAAATCCTGATTGTCTCCGATGCCACTAAGGATCCATTCTTCGCTGACAATCCGCTAGTAACCGGCGCTCCCCACATACGTTTCTATGCAGGAACGCCCTTGCATGCGCCTGGCAATGAGCGAGTCGGCACGCTGTGCATCATCGATACGCAGCCGCGGGAACTCAGCGCCGAGGACATCGCCATGCTGCGCGACCTTGCCGACTGCGTGGAAGAGGAACTGGTGCGCGTGCTGTTGGAAGATAGCGAACAGTGTGCGCGCAAGGCGCAATTAGACCTAAAGACTTTAATCGATACCGCAGTCGATGGCATTGTGACCATGACCCAGCAGGGCGTTATCCAGAGCTTCAATCCAGCCGCAGAGCGCCTGTTCGGCTATACCGAGGCCGAGGCCATCGACCACAACCTCAAGTTGCTCATGCCCGAGGAATTCCAAGCTGAACTCGATGATTTTCTGAAAAATGCGCTCACCCATGGTATGGGCAAGGCCAACGGCATCGGCCAAGAAGTCATCGGGAAGCACCAGGATGGAAGCACATTCCCGATAGAGTTCAGCTTTAGCGAGATGATGGTCAACGGTGAGCGCATGTTTACTTTAATCTTGCGTGATATTACCGAACGCAAGGAGCTGCAACGCACCCTAAAGCTGTATCAAACCATTTTGCAATCGAGTGATGATGCAATCATCAGCAAGACACTGGACGGTATCATCACCAGCTGGAACCCAGGGGCTGAACGAATATTCGGCTATCGTGCCGATGAAGCGATTGGTCAGTCGATGGCGCTGGTGATTCCCGAACGGCGAATGGATGAGGAAGCCGAGATACTGGCGAAAATCATGTGCAACCAGAAGGTGGATCACTTGGAGACGGTGAGGCAGCGCAAGGACGGTTCATTGATTGATGTCTCCATCACGACTTCTCCGGTCATTAATAAGCATGGCAACGTCATCGGCGTGTCCAACATCACCCGTGACATGACCGCAAGCAAGCAAACTGACGACGCATTGCAGTTTTCTTCGCAACTGGTCAATGCAATCGTCGATACCATTGGGGACGGCATCATCACCATTGACGAGCATGGCATCGTGCATTTGTTCAACAAGGCTGCGGAGCAGATATTCGGCCGGACCGCAGCCCAGGCCATCGGGCAGCCCCTGACCCTGCTGATGCCCTTGCGTTACCGCGATGGCCACCGAGCAGGCTTGGCGCGCATGCGCGCCGGTGGAGCAAGGCGGGTCAACGGCTCAGTCGAAGTGCATGGGCTACGCGCGGACCGCAGCGAGTTTCCGTTGGAACTGGCACTGACTGAGCTGCGGACAGCTGGCAAAACGATGTTTGTCGGCACCTTACGGGACATCACGGAGCGCCAACGCCTATGGGCGACTCTGGCCGACGAACGTAGGCGCCACCCCGAAACTTGAGTAACCTGATGTTTTCGCTGCCGGATAACGCTTAATTCAATCGCTAGGACCCAAAGAGCGTTTCATGCAAACTGTAAAAGGCACTTGCCATTGCAAGGCTGTGGAGTTCGAAGTTGACCTGATCAACGGCCATGAAAATATCCGCCGCTGCAACTGCTCTGTATGCAGCAGAAAAGGCACGATCATGGCAGGCGTTACGCTTGACCGTCTGCGCGTAACCCGTGGCTCAGATAAATTGACGCTGTATCAATGGAACACCAAGATCGCAAAGCATTACTTTTGCAGCATTTGCGGCATATACACACATCACCAGCGTCGTAGCGTGCCCACCGAGTATGGCTACAACTTGGCATGCATAGAAGGCATTGATATATCCACAATCTCAGCCATCGGCTCAAGTGACGGCGCTTCGCAAACACTGTCTGGAGCCTAACTAGTCCGAAAGGAGCTTCGATTCCAGCCGCCCCGAAATTTTAGTAAACTGAGCTTACTCGCGGCGGCTGCCGCTTAATTCAATCGATAGCCGTTCTTGGCCTTATAGTTTTTTCAGTTATGGTCCACATTGCCCTGCACTTCATCATTCCGCTGCTAATCGCGCGTGTGTTCTACCGCAGCCGGTGGCGGAGCACGACAATGATCATGTTCGCGACGATGCTAGTAGACGCTGATCATCTATTGGCAGTACCAATTTATGATCCCAATCGCTGCTCAATCGCCTTCCATCCTCTGCACACATGGCCCGCGATTGTGATTTACGTCGGCCTCTTTATTGTCCCTCTCATGATGAGCAGTAGACATGAGGGCGAGCGCTTCCAAATCGATATGCGAATGTCTCGCCTCATTGGACTGGGGCTTCTGATTCATATGATTCTCGACGGACTCGATTGCTTGATGTGAAGGCAAAAAGGTAATCCGCCGCGTGCAACGGCCTAGCAATTCGTTCAAGCCACCCTGAAAGTTGAGTAAACTGATGTTACCCGCGGTGGCTGCCGCTTCGTTCAATCGTTAGGCTGCGTATGAAACCCCCATGCACATCGAAGTTCACATAGACGCCCTTAGTTCTCCGGATGTTCAAAGCATCGTCGCTGAGCACCTCTCCGGAATGCACGGCAATTCTCCCCCCGGGCATGTCCACGCCTTGGCCATTGACGGTCTCAAGGCCGCAGACACTACGTTTTGGTCTGCTTGGTCGGAGGGTCGGCTGTGCGGTTGTGGCGCCCTGAAACAGCTGACCGCAGACTCCGGCGAAATCAAATCCATGCGGACTCGGACCGACTTTCTCAGACAAGGGGTGGGGCAGTCTGTTCTACAGGAGATCATGCAAGCCGCCCAGGACAGAGGCTATACCCGTCTATATCTGGAAACGGGCACTGGTGCCGCCTTTGAGGCGGCGCATGCCTTGTATCTGCGCAATGGCTTCGCCTGGTGCGGAGCCTTCGGTGACTACGAGGCAACCGACTTCAATGTATTCATGGTCAAGGTATTGCCGTCACGGTGAGGCGCGCCTTGACCAGCCTTTCAAGCGGGAGCCACCCCGGAATGCGGGTAAACTGTTGTTGTCGCTGCCGGCTGCTTATTTCAATCGCTACTTTCCTACGGATCATAGGGCCATAAAATGTCTACCGTCGCATCCACACCCAAGCCGCCATACTATGC
>JBEAYK010000133.1:0-4146 GCA_041159305.1 Pseudomonadota bacterium | reverse complement strand
CCGTATCATCACCGAGCTCGGTGTGTTCGACGTGACCGATGCCGGTCTCAAGCTGGTCGAGTCGGCGCCTGAGGTTTCACTCGAGGAAATCAAAAGCAAGACCGGTGTTCCCGTTCTGCGGTAATACCGGAAACGCTCAAGAAAAAACCCCGCGACAGCGGGGTTTTTCATGTGTTGCCGGAGCGCTCAGAAACGCCGCTTGATCTGCACGCCGAAGCTGTTGGCATCGTACAGGCCGGCCTGCTGGGCGCGGTCGGAATAGCCGGCGGAAATGCGCAGCTCCCAATCGCTGAAGATGCCGGCGATGAGTTCCACGCTGACATCGTTCGCGCTTTTCCAGCTGCTGAAGCTCTCATCGCGCTGCATTCCGACGCCGGCCCGTGCATACAGACCGACATCGTCGCTGAACGGCACATAGGCGCTGGCGGTCAGGGCCGCACGCTTGTAGCTGTCGGGGGCGTAATAGCCGTTTCCGGTGGCGTTGGCGAACGACAGCCACTGCACTTCGCCGCCCAGATCGAGCTGCAGTTTGCTGCTGCGCACTACGGCCCGGCGCGCGGCCATCTGCCATTCAGTGCGGTTGTTGCCGTCATTGATGTCCTGGTACGACCCGAAGGCATCGAAGGTCCAGTGATAGCCCGGCGTGTAATGGATCTGCCCGAGGAACTGGTCGCGCATCAGGCCGAGTGAGACCGAGCGCGGCGAAATGCCAAGCCGGTTGCGGTCGAATCCGGCCGAGAAGCTGAAGTCGTCATTGACGCGCTGGTCTACCCGCAGCAGGCCCGTGGTGTCATCGCCGGCATCGGTCTCGCTGCGGCCGAGCTGGGCGGTGATGCGCGTGTCCGGCGCGGGCGTGACCGCAATGCCCAACCAGTACTGACGGTCGTCGATGCTGTCGCCGCCACTGACCGGCTCATAACCGCCACCGATCGGCGCGCTGTAATCAGTGTTGCTCCAGCCACCGAGTAAGCGCCAGTCATCGCTGAGACGTACCGCGGCGGAAAGGCCGAAGCGTTCGGCGCTAATGTCGTCCGAATCGTCCAGAAGATTCCAGCCGGCCACCACTTCCGAGGCGGTACGGACGCGGGTACCGCGGCGCAGATCGGCGACATCCTTGCCGGGCTGCAGGGCCTCGGCGCTTTCGACATGCGGCCAAGCGCGATAAGCCTGCGCAGTCTGGCGCAACGCAACGGCCTGAGTGAACTGCGCCAGGAAGTCTGGCGGTGATTTCTGCAGGCCGGCGGCATTGAGCTGCAGGGCTTGATCGATTTTTCCGGCCCAGGCGGCGTTGTTGGCCTGCAATGCGGCAGCTTCCGGGTCTGCGGCCGCCATCGGTGCGAGCAGTGCGTCGGCCTCGGCATAAGCGCCGGTCCACATCAGGTAGCGGGCCAGGTCTTTTTTCGCCGCCGCGTCGTCCGGCTGCGCGGCGACATGCGCCTGCATGGCCGTGATGGCGGTGGCAGCGTCGCCGTGGGCAGAGGCTTCGCGGGCTTCCTGGCTGCGGTCCTGTGCGGCAGCCGGCAAAGCCAGCAATGCGGCCACGGCAAGCGTGAGTGTTTTCATTTGCGCCATTTCCGGTTCCCCGTAATCCATAGATCAATTGCGAAGCGGCTGATGGTCACCACGTCCCATGCCATCAGCGCATAGCGCAACGGCGTGACCAGCAGGGCATTTAAGAAACCGCGAATCCGCTCGCCTTTGTTGACCAGGGTGAGCACGAAGGTCGATAGCAGAACTTCGGCAGCAATGGTGACCGCCAGCGGTTCCCACATCTTCAGGAGGATCAGGATGATCACCGCGGTCGGAAAGCCGATTTTCTCGAAGGCCGACATGAAAATCACCCAGCCGATCGGCCGGCCGCTGCTTTGCGTGTAGGCCTCGCCGAACGGCTGCCGGTAAGCTTCCTTGATCTTGCGCAGTTCTTCGATGCGTTCGGCTTCGCCGCTGTTCTTGTGCTTGATGCGCTGCCACAGCCGCTTCGGGGCCTTGAACGGACTGCGCATCAGGGCGTCGAAGTAATAGCAGCTCTGCAGGAACGAGGACGACCACAGATAGACTTGGCGCGGCAGCTTCTGCACCTGTGGCTCTTCCGAACGTGCCTGCACATCCTGCAGCTGGATGTTGCGGTAGCCTTCGTTATTGAGTGCGAAACCGATGAAGATGTCCTCGGAGTTCGTCAGGTCGTCGCCGAACAAGGGTTCGTAGCGGTCGAACAGATCCTTGATGTATTTGCGGCGGTAAGCCACTGCACAACCGACCGGATTGGTGATGCCGCCGAAGAACACCATCTGGCCGAGGTAGACGAAGCGCTGCAGGAATTTATACAGGCAGTCCCGGTAGGTGTTGGTGATCCACCACCAGACATGATGCAGACTGCTTTTTTCATGAAAAGGGTCCTCATAGGACCTGCCGGCCAGATATTTCCGGAATGGCGGAGAGAATTCGATTTCGGAGCGGTCGCGCATGCGCATCGGCAGGATGGTGCCGCAGGCGCTGGCGATGCCAATCCCTTGGTAAAGTTCCTGCACACAGCGCGCGATGTAGTCCGGGCTTTCCAGAAAGGTATCGCCATCAAGGATGAATTCCACATCGGAATCGAACTCGCGTGACTGGCGCTTGATGGTCGGCGTTTTTCCGATCGAGCTGGCACGCTCGATGACGGTCAGATTCATGCTGTTGGCCTGGGCGAACGCCCGCGCCCGCGCTACGGTTTCATCCTTGCCGCCATCGTCGACCAGAATCACCTGCCGGGGCTGCAAGCTCTGCGCCATCACGGAGCTCAGGGTATACACGATATTGTCCTGCTCGCGGAAAGCGGGGATGACCAAATCGACCACGGCCGTACGCCAATCCTCGACCGGGGTCGGTTCGGTTTTGTCGGGGCCTCGGATCAGCCCGATCAGGCTGACCAGCGTGTTGGGACTGATAACGAACCAGGGTGCGGTGGCCATATGTTTTCTCCTGAGACCGGACTTATGCGGTCATTGTTCTGCCGGCAATGGCGTCGATCATCTCGCGCAGGCTTGTCCTCGGGGCGTAACCGATGGCGGTTTCAACGCGCGCGGTGCATGGCGAACGGTTCACGGTTTCCTCGAAATTCTCGCCATAAATTTCGCGGTAGGGTACATATACGATCTTGGAGGCGCTTCCCAGGCGCTCGCGCACAAGTTCGGCCAGACCGATGACCGAGATTTCCTCGTGTGATCCGATGTTGAACACCCGTCCGTAACATTCCGGCTTCACAATCAGCTTTTTCAGCGCCCAGGTCACGTCCTTCACATATCCGAAGCAGCGCCGGTGACTGCCATCGCCGTACACCGTGATCGGGGTTCCGGCCTTGGCGCTGGCCACGAACTTGGGCAGTACCATGCCGTACTTTCCGGTCTGGCGTGGGCCGACGGTATTGAACAGGCGCACCACCACGATGCGCAATCCGCGTTCACGGTGGTAGGCCAGAGCATGGAACTCGTCGAGCGCCTTGCTGCAGGCGTAGGACCAGCGCCCGATGTGGGTGCCGCCGAACACCATGTCGTCGTCTTCGCGGTAGGGCAGGTTATCGGATTTTCCGTACACCTCCGATGTCGAGGTGAACAGTACGGTCTTGCCGTACTGGTCGGCCAGCGACAGTAGTATGTTCATGCCGCGCGCGCCGGTTTCGATGGTTTTGACCGGGCTGTCGATGACGCTCTGCACGCCGACCACCGAGGCCAGATGGAAGATGTAATCGGCGCGCATCACCAGACTTTCCATCAGCGGATAATTCAGCACCGTATCCTGGTGGAATTCGAAAGCAGCCTTGCCGATATGCGCGGCGATGTTGTCGCGGCTGCCGGTGGACAAGTCATCGATGACTTGAACATGGTGTCCGGCCGCCAGCAGTTCATCACATAAATGCGAGCCGATGAAGCCGGCGCCGCCCGTGATCAGATAGTTCGCCATCCAATCTCCCCTGAATTGTATTTCCCCGTCCTTTACTATAGGCCGATTCGTGCCGATGTCAAAAAAGTGTGACGGAAATCACAAAACGGCCCTTGCGGGCCGTTTGGGTTCAATCAGTTACGGGTCGTGAAACATCCAAGGCCGGAGCGCTTCAGCGTGCGGCAGGCGTTCTCGGCTGCTTTCTCGTCGAGGCCGGCGAAGCGTGCG
>JBEAYK010000132.1:0-4161 GCA_041159305.1 Pseudomonadota bacterium | reverse complement strand
GCAACAGTACGTCCTAGTGCCTCGGGATCGGCCGCATCGCCTTCGGCTTCGGCGCTGATGGATCGGGTGTTTTCGGCATCACCGACCCAACCGGTCAGCTGCAGATGATCGCCGGTCAATTCAGCATAGCCCGCTACCGGCACATGGCAGGATCCGTGCAATGCCAGATTCATGGCGCGTTCGGCGCGCACCCGCAGTTCGGTCGGACCATGGTTCAATGCGGCGAAAAGGGCCGCGGTTTCCGGATCATCACTGCGGCACTCCACGGCAATCGCGCCTTGCGCGACCGCCGGCCACCACTGCGGTGCCGTCAGCTGCGCACGGATGCGCGACTGCAGACCAAGGCGATCAAGACCGGCGCAGGCCAGAATGATGGCATCGTATTCACCGGCCGCAGATTTGGCCAAGCGGGTGTTGATGTTGCCACGCAGATCGCGCACCTGAAGATCCGGGCGCAGCTGTTTCAACTGCACCTGCCGGCGTTGCGAAGAAGTACCGACCACCGCGCCGAGCGGCAGATCCCCGAGACGTGCGTACTGTTCCGAAATGAAGGCATCGAAGGGATTGTCGCGGGCAAGCACGGCCGCCAACGAGAACTCCGGCTCGAGCTGCATCGGCACATCCTTCAGCGAATGCACGGCGGCATCGGCGCGACCCTCGAGCATGGCCACTTCCAGTTCTTTCAGGAACAGGCCCTTGCCACCGATTTTCGACAGCGATACATCGAGGATCTGATCGCCGCGGGTGGTCATCGGCACCAGTTCCACGTGCAGTCCGGGATGGGCGGCACGCAGCAGCGCGGCGACATGGTTGGTCTGCCAGAGCGCAAGCGTGCTTTCACGGGTGGCTAATCGGAGCGTTTTCATACGGCCATTATCGCATTGCCTGTGGGCGCACGCATCAATTTCCCTTGAACCAGTCCTTCAATTCGCCGGCACAACGGCGACTGACTTCCAGCGGCGTCGGACTGTCCTTCAGCTGCGCCCAGATCCGACCTTCGCCATCACGGCGCAGCTCGGCCAATTGCGCGCGGTTGACCAGGCAATTGCGGTGGATGCGCAGCAAGCGCACCGGATGCTGTTGTTCCAGATCTTTCAGCGACTGGTCGAGCACATGCTCGCCGCCGCGGTGGTGCACGATGGTGTATTTGTCATCGGCATGCAGGTAATGGATGTCAGCCAGTGCGATGCGGCGGATGATGCCGCCGAAGGAAGCGGCCACGAAATCCCGGCCGTCATCGGCGGCCGTGGCGCGTTTCAGACGAAGGACGCGTTCGATGCTTTCGCGCAGACGTTCGCGGCGCACCGGTTTGAGCAGATAATCCACGGCCTGGGCTTCGAAAGCCGCGACGGCATGTTGGTCGAAGGCCGTGCAGAACACGACCAAAGGCGGATTCGGCAGCTGCTGAAGACGCTTGGCCAGATCCAGTCCGGATTCGCCGGGCATGGCGATGTCGAGCAGCATCAGATCCGGATGCTGCGACTGCGCGATGCTGAACGCCTGTGCGGCATTGGCAGCGGTCGCCAGCACATGACAGTCCGGCATGTCGGCCAGAAAACCGGCCAGACGCTCGACTGCCAGCGCCTCATCATCGACCACGACGATATCAAGCGGCCGGGGCATGCGGAATCCCGATTCGGATGCAGAACAGCCCATTGCTGCTGTCCGTTGTGAGACGTGCTCGGTTGCCGTAGTACAGCGCCAATCGCTGGCGAATGGACTCCAAGGCATGACCATGGCCCGCGCTGGACTGATTATCGCCGACCGGATTGCACACACTCAATTGCAGCATACCCTGACCGGACTCGGCTGTGACCCGGATTTCCCCGCCCTCCGGCAACATCGCGATACCGTGGATGACCGCGTTCTCGAACAGCGGTTGCAGGGTCAGGCGCGGCATGCGCAGTTGCATCGGAAGATCATTCTGCAATTGCCAATCAACCCGCAGCCGCGAACCGAGCCGCAGCTGCTCGATGGCGAGAAACTGCCGGGCAATCTGCAGTTCTTCGGCCAGCGTGGCTTCGGCATTCTCATCGCCGAGCGCGGCACGGAACAGATCGGACAGATCCTCGATGGCGGTTTCCGCCGTCTGCGGATCACGCCTTACCAAGGCCGCGATGGTGTTCATCGAGTAGAACAGGAAGTGTGGATTGATGCGGGCCTGCAGGGCCTGCAGCGAGGCTTTGGCATTGGCACGGACTTGGTCGCGCCACTGGTCGCGGACATAGAAATAGCGCAGCATCACCGCCGAGAGCAGCGCCATCATCAACGCGGTACCTAAACAGAACTGCGCCGGATGCAGATGCTGCAGCGCGCGGTACTGAAACTCGCGGTCGAGGACATACACCAGCCAGGCCGCCAGCGCCGAGAGCATGCCACTGAGCGTGGCCGCCAGCGCGTACGACAACGGCGAGCTGAAACGCGACAATAGCGGACCGGCTTTGCACAGCAACAGTGCCGAGGCCAGCGCCAGCCACTGGGCGAATGCGGACGCCGCCAGAAAGCTGGTCAAGCTGGCCGGATAAACCCCCAACGGGGACAGAAACAGCAGGATCACCGCCAGCTGGGTGATGCCGCAGACCGCCGCGATGCGCGGCAGACGGCAGAAATCAGGCAACAGGGAACGGCTGTCGGTCGTCATCGCAGACTGAAACGGGCGCTCAGCCAGTCGCCGAGATCGCGGATCTCCTCGGCACAGACGCTGTGCGGCATCGGATAGGTCTTGAATTCAACCCCGAGACCGAGTGCCTGCAGCTGCTGGCAGCTGCGCTCGCCCAGGGCCAAGGGCACCACCGGATCCTGCCGGCCATGCGCCATGAATACCGGAATGGCCTTGGCCGCGTCGGTCAGCTCGGCAGCATTGGCCGGACCGAGCGGCAGATAGGTGGACAGCGCGGCCACGCCGGCGATCGGCAGGCGCATTCGCAGCGCATGTGCCAGTACCACGGCGCCGCCCTGCGAGAAACCGGCCAGGAGGATGCGCGAAAGCGGAATGCCGCGGTCACGCTCGCGGCCGATCAGCGCATCCAATTCCGCCATCGATTCGCGGATGCCGGCCTCATCGGCACGCTTGTCGATTTCGACACCGACGATGTCGTACCAGGCGCGCATGGCCATGCCGCCGTTTATGGTGACCGGACGTACCGGCGCGTGCGGGAACACGAAGCGGATGCCCGGCCAGCCGTCGCGCACCAGCTCGGGCACGATCGGCGCGAAGTCGTTGCCGTCGGCACCCAAGCCGTGCAGCCAGATGATGCTCCAGGCGGGGTATTTCGAGGTAACGTGCTCAACGGTCTGCAGCATCGGCGATCCCTGATGGCGAATTCGACCATAATAAGCCATCGCCATCGATTTTCCCAACACGTCGGGACCGGACGAGCCATGCTCTGCAGTCACAGCAAACGCTTCCTGTACTTCAAAACCAAAAAGACCGCCGGCACATCGGTCGAAATCTATTTCGAACCGCATTGCCTGCCGCCGGGAAGTTGGCGGCCCGAACATGCGCGTGCCGAAACCGTCAGCGCCCACGGCATCATCGGAAGCCGGATGGGCGGCCGCAGCGGCACCGACGTCTGGTTCAACCACATGCCGGCCGCACTGGTACGCGAACATATCGGTCATGAAATTTTCAATGCCTATTACAAGTTCTGCGTCATCCGCAATCCTTACGACAAAATGGTGTCGCGGTTCTGGTGGAATCTGCGCCATTGCGAAGATGAGCGACAGGAGCTTCTGGCTGCACCGTTCGCCGCCGTGACGGCGCGCTTCCGGAAATTCCTTCTTTTCGGCACCCAGCGTTTCGCCGATGACCGTGATGTCTACAGTATCGCCGGGAAGCCGGTAATGGACCGCTTCATCCGCTACGAATGCCTTCAAGAAGACCTTCGCGCGGTATGCACCCATCTTGGCCTGCCTTATGCACCGGAGCGGCTCGGCACCTACAAAAGCGGCTTCAACACCCGTACGGAGCATTTCTCCGAATACTATGACCTGCCGTCACGCCAGCGCATTGAAAGCGAATTCGATTGGGAAATCGAGCGCTTCGGTTATCGGCCGGAATGAAAAACCCCGCCTCGCGGCGGGGTTTTGTTTGGTGGGCCCACTAGGATTTGAACCTAGGACCAAGGGATTATGAGTCCCCTGCTCTAACCGCTGAGCTAT